>CAZFVG010000081.1:0-4362 GCA_964522135.1 uncultured Methanosarcinales archaeon
AGCTGCCTCTGAGTATATTATCTCCTGGACTACCACTGCGACTTTTATCGTTGATACGTCCCTTCCGACTTTCTTGCAGAATTCTTTTACGCGCTCATTATTCTTCATGAGCATGACATCAAGTATCTTATCCATCAAGTCTTTTCTCAGAACGCCGACATGCGTCGTGAATAATCCTGCAAAGCTATTATTGTCAGAATCCTCTGCATTAGAAGAACTCCTTACGACATATACTTTAGAATCGCTGCAATGTTTTTTTACATAATTCGTTATCTCTTTTGTAGAAGTTCCTGATGGTATCGCAAAACCATACGGAACCTTAAGACCTGCATGTATTATATCACAAAGCCCCTTGGCCTTGTTTCCAAATAATATCACATCGTTTGCTTCTTTCAGGTCGGCTATCATTTTTTGTATGCCTCTCCTTTTTTACAATCCAAAACCACATTATCTCCTGTCTTGAAATATTCAGTAGCGTATCCTGTGCCCATAAGGCACGGTATCCCGAGCTCTCGCGATATTATCGCTGCGTGGCTTATCATTCCTCCCTCGTTTGTTATTATCCCTGCGGCCTTTCTTATAGCTTCCATCATATCCGGCTTTGTTTGAGTCACGACAAGTATCTCTCCTTGTTTTACCTCTTTCATATTCTTCACGTAATTGAGGTCCCAGTTTAGGACCCGTACTTTGCCCTCAATATATCCAGAATTTGCTATCTCTCCTTTGACTTTATCTGAATGTTTAAGAGTGAGCGGTATCTCGAATTGCTTTACTTTCTTTAGCGCCTCTGAATTATAATATATATAGCTCTTATCTTTTTCCTTGTATAACAATACTGCAGTATGATGAGGATTCTTCGGCAATTTCCCGGTCTTAAAATATGCACCAAGCTGCTTTCCAGAAAGATGGACTAAGGCGTTTCTTTTCATTCCCTTCTTCAATGCCATCCTTTTCAATATTGAATGCAGATTACAGTAATACGGTATCCACAGTGCTCTAAGTTCAAGGCGTATATGCGCGACCTCAGCATGTATCTCTATCAATCTCTTTTCCTCAGGTGTGAAATGGTGTTTTTTGAATAATGCGTTTCTTTTCGCAGCGTTTGATGATTCCATGTTTGATGCTAGGGCAATCTTTCGTAATAGTTCTTTCTCTGTAAGCGAAATATTTTCCTTTGCTTTCTTCACGAAATACTGTTTAGGGAGAGGTTTATTTCTCCTGACATACTTCAAGAGGCCGTACTCATGCCACGTGTATGATAACTTGTCTTTGTAAGGCTTCTTTTGCTTCATTAGAAGAGCCAATTCGAACACGTCTTTTTCTTCTCTTGAGAATATATTTGGCTCATGATGTGAGTCCATCTCAAGAAGTATAGATTTGTCGCCGCCCAATTTTTTCTCGAGTATAGATTTTATTTCGTTCTCGATCTTGAAGAGCATCGGCGGATCGGTGAATTTGCTCAGTACATACCCTTCCATGAAATATTTCTTTGCGACATTATAGGTCAACCTCTCTTTTGTCTCCTTGCCGAAAAGATATTTTAATCTGAGCTTGTACTCCTTCTTTTTGTATTGCAAGAATAATCTTCTTATCTTCCCTATGAAATCCTTTTTTGTATATAAATCATAATAATACTCTGCATCCTCAATCGCTCCTGCATCATGCCTGAATACGACGAACTCCTTCTTTTTTCCGCGTCCTATGAATTCGGCGACATAGTTAGATTCTTTCCCCGATATTTTCTTAGCAAGTCTTTGGGAATCTAGGACGACTAATTCTTCGAATAATGGGTCCATCCAGAATTTTCCGTCGTATTGCTTTTTCCATCCAGTCATATTATTCCTCTTTTGATATCATTCCACAGATTTTTTTTCTCTTATGAATCTGTCTGCGGCGAACTTTGCATACTTCAATACATCACTAGCCATGTTGAAATAAAAATCTTTTGACATTCCGAATGCATTCGGGATCTCTGTCGTATCGTCGCCTAGGGCGTATCCTCCAAGAAATTCTACGCGCGCACCTTGTGCCTCGGCATATATTATTCTGAACGCATCACGGGCTTTGTTATCCATAGCGAAAAATATCGCAAGTTCAGGCCGCACGATTGTCTGTTCAGGAACAGTCTTTATCGATCCTCTGATGTTGAAATATTTTATGGCTTCATCCCTGTGCGCTACTTCGCGCGCCTTGAAAGTATCTATAGCTTTATCGTGATAAATAAGCAGTTCTTCCGCTTTTTCTGCATGTAACGCATTCTCTATCGCTTTTCTTTCGGACGGAGAATATACATCTCCCTCAAGGCCAAGCTGTATTATCCTTTTTGATGGCGTTCTTGGTTCAGATGAATGAGGCGTGTTCACAGATACGCCGCTTGATGCGATTACATAATCGCTTATCCCTAGATCCTCAAAATGGTTTCTCATGACTAATTCTGCGAGTGTCGATCTGCCAGTGTTTCCTGAGCAGCCATTTTCAATGCGGTTTCCTGTCATCATCGTATATTGCATATGCATACCTATTTATAAATTTAATAAGCTGTAAACATAAGAGTATATTTGTTGCATGTGTTCTGGCATCATTATTTTCTATGAAAATGATACGTACCCCTCGTACCATCCGTTAGGCTCAACTTTTACGTGAACCTCTTTGCCATCTTCAATGAATATTACCTGGCTTCTTTTTGCCTGAGCTTCTACAATTTTTTCCCATATCGTCATGTTATCGCCCCTAATTTTTTACTTAATAGTAACAATGTATCATAACTCATATTTAAAATATCGCCACCACATATATGGTTGTTTAGTAAAATTTATATACTAATTGAGCACAAATCAAGCATGGAGTATAAAGAGTTAGGTCTTACGAATAACGAGGCAAAAGTCTATGAAGTTCTACTAAGACTTGGCAAAGCAACGGCAGCGCAAGCAAGCAAAGAATCAGGTGTTCCGTATGGAAGGATATACACCGTACTTGATTCTTTAGAAGAGAAGGGCCTTGTACGCATTGTTCCAGAGAAAACCAAATATTACTATCCGACTGATCCAGACAAACTGCACAACATAATAGACTCAAAGATAAAACAACTAATGGAGATAGATACAAATATCAAGAATCTCAAGAAACAATACGATGAAAACATCCAAGAACCCGTCATAATAGCTAAAGGAAAAGCGAATTTCTACAAGATTGCAAAAGAGATGAAGCACGCAGAAAAATATGGATACACAGTCAAGTACACGTTTGAGCTTCATCCAGAATGGATAAAAGGAGCGAAAAGAGATATTGAAAAAGGAATCGATATCAAGACATTGGGAAGATTCGATGCGGAGACGATGGACGCAATAAAAGAATGGTCAAATATCATAAGCCCAGGAAAACCTATCCCAAATGACGGTATAGCTATGAGTATCGTTGATGATGAACAAGTCATGATAGCATTGATAAAATCTAACACAACGATGCTAATACGCGACAAGCCATTCGCAAAGATGATGAAAGAATTATTCACGAAATATTACATCAATACAGAATATCTTAAAATAAAATGAGAATTTTACTTATAGACAACGAAACAAAGTACCTAAAGAATATAAAAGCTTCATTAAGACATCATAATATACGCGTCGTAAAATATACAAATATACCTAAAGACGCATCAACATTTGATGCAATAATACTCTCAGGAGGATACAGATTTAGCATACACAATCATGAAAAGGATTATTCCAAAGAATTAAAGCTTATAAGAACAGCTAAAAAACCTATCTTAGGGATATGCCTCGGATTCGAGCTTATATGCAAAGCACACGATGAAAAATTAGAGAAACTACGCGTGAAAGAGACAGGAATTATAAAATTGAAAATGCTTCGAAATGATAAGATATTTTATGGTGTGAACACACTCAAGGTCTTTGAGAACCATAGATGGCGCGTCAAGAAAACGAAAAACCTTATCGCGCTTGCATCATCGAAAGATGGCATAGAGATTGTAAGGTACAGGTCCAGAACAGTTTACGGTGTCCAATTCCATCCAGAGAAATTTCATGATAAGACACAAGGATATCGTATACTGAAGAATTTCATATCAATTGCAGGCCAATGAACATAAAAATAATCAAATTTATATATGAAATATAGGTAAAAGCGATAGTTTTTATTAAGGTGAGGCGAGTATAGTATAATGTCAAGGATTACTAAGATAAACAGGCTGGAAACGAAGGGATTCAAGTCATTTGCAAACAAGACTGAACTATTGTTCGGAGATAATTTCAACTGCGTCCTTGGCCCAAATGGTTCTGGAAAATCGAACGTCATGGACGCGCTGTGCTTTGTTCTAGGGAAGGGTTCGAGTAAAGAGAT
>CAZFVG010000082.1:0-4307 GCA_964522135.1 uncultured Methanosarcinales archaeon
ATCCTCCTAAGTAGGCCTCAAGGACCTTTCTATTGTTCTGAATATCTGCAGGTTTTCCAGACGCTATTACTCGACCTGCCTCCATGACAAATATCTTATCAGCAAGACCCATCACAAAATTCATATCGTGCTCTATCAAGACTACCGTCTCGCCGCTATTCTTGAGCTTTTTTATTATCTCCATTATGTCTCTTCTTAATTTCGGGTTCACACCGGCAACTGGCTCATCAAGCAGAAGTATTGTGTGAGGTTTTACTATAGCGATTGCAAGATCAAGAAGTTTTCTCTGCCCATAGCTCAAATCGGAAGCGTATGTATCAAGAGGCTTGTCTAATCCAACGAGTTCGAGAGTGGAATTTATTTTCTTAAGGTCATAATCCTTGGCCTTCAAAAATATCTTAAAGACGCTCTTGAACAATAATTCATCATCAAACCCTAAGGCTATCTCCATGTGGTCTTTAATTGTCAGATTCTTGAAAAGTCTTACCTGCTGGAACGTCCTAGATACGCCTGAGCGAGCGACGTCATAATCATTTACTTGTGTTATGTTCTTATTATTTAGCGTTATCCTTCCACCATCTACATTTATGATGTGAGTTATGGCGTCAAAGAGGGTGGTCTTGCCTGAACCATTCGGACCTATTATAGAAGTTATTCTTTTGGGCAGTATGTCAAGACTGCACCTGTCAAGCGCGTGGATTCCTCCGTAATGTTTTGTGACATTTCTTATCCGCAAAGCTATACTGCCGAAGTTCATTCGAGATCAATCCTCCCGAATAGGCCTTTAGGTCTTAGCAATATTATGACTAGTAAGATAAGCGCGTAGATTATCTGCCTCGAAGGTCCGAGTATGCTGCTCGGAATCGATAAAAGCCTTAAGAGCTCGGGTATCAGAATTATTATCGCAGCAGAAACTACGCTCCCTTTTATTGAAGCAATTCCACCGACGATAACTATAGTGAATATAAGTATGACTTCAGTAAGCATGAATGATGATGGATCGATATAACTTATGTAATGTGCAAAAAGGCTTCCTGCAATCCCCGCAAAAAAAGCGCTTATCATCATCGCTTTTGATTTAAGCATGAATGTATTTTTCCCAAGAGCCCTAAGACCTATATCGTCATCTCTCGTCGCTGAAAGGAGTCTTCCAAAATCAGATTTTGTAACAAGATACATTAATCCAATCGATATTGCTGACACTATAAGCACAAATATACAATATGAAAGATTGCTGTTAAGACACAATCCAAAAAAACACGGCTTAGGGATTCCTGCAATGCCAATCGGACCCTTTGTAAGACTTGTCCAATTAAGCATGAGCGAATATACGACGAAGCTGAACCCCAATGTAGCAAGGGCAAGATAATCTCCACGAAGTTTTTTCGTAGAATATACAAGTATAAACCCGAATACAGATGAAAATATCCCTGCAGCGATAAGCGAAAGTATGAACGGAACTCCTGACATCACAAGTATAGCTGATGTGTACGCTCCTATGCCAAAGAACGCTATATGCCCCATGTTCATAAGGCCTGTATTTCCTAGAGCAAGATTTAAACTTACAGCAAGGACGCTATATATGGCTATCAATATAAGGAGGTTTATTATGTAGGCTTCTATCATTTTCTTGCCCCCTTATCAACGCCGAAAAGTCCGTTAGGTTTGAACAATAGGAATACAAACAGTAATATGAACGCTATCGCGTCCTTGTATTGAGATGGTATGAACCACACGCCAAAATTCTCTGCAAATCCCAGTATGTAACTTCCTACAATCGATCCTGGAACGCTCATGATACTTCCAATTACAGCGCCTGTGAATCCTTTTATTATAAGTCCTGTTCCCATAGTAGGGACTAAATTCTGCTCTATTCCAATTAATATGCCTGCAATCCCTGCAAGGACCGAACCTATAATGAACGATAAGTCTGCGACAAACCTGTAATCTATCCCTATGATGCTTGTCAGCTCTTTATTGTCCGCAACAGCACGCATGTTCCTGCCTATTTTCGTTTTGTACATGAACAAAAAAAGCAGCACCAAGAGCATTAGAGATATGGCTATTATCGCAATCTGCAAAGGAGTGATTGCAGCACCAAGTACGTTCAATCCTCTGTCGATGCTGAAATAATTTATAGTCTTTATATCCGGCCCAAAAAAGAGCAGTAGCAGATTATCGAATAGTATCAACATGCCAAGAGAGGCTATCAATAATATCACGTTGGATGATTTCCTGCGTTGCAACGGCTCATAAACTATCCTGTATGAAAGCCATCCTACAAGCCCCGACAATATGAGCGTAAAGATACATGCCGGATAAAATTGGAACCGGAGTATTGAGAAAAATAAGTAGAGCATGTATCCAGAGAATGCGACCATAGAGCCATGGGCAAAGTGCATGAACTTGTTCGTAGAATATATAAGCGAGAACCCTGCAGCGACAAGTGCATAGATACTTCCGATGATCATGGAGTTTGCTATCAATTGTGCTAGTATCATGTCGTCACCACTTTTTTATTTGTATGTTGTTAATATTCTCCTTTCATCCCCTGATGTTTCTTAATATTATATCGACTATCAAAGACAGCGCGATAACCGTTACATATGAAAATAATAATATCTTCGTGAAAGTGTTCATCTTAATACCAATTCATCTTTGAATACAGGAATAATTTTTTGATCTATGCCAAGATATCCTGAAAAGTATGAAGTTTGATTCTTCTTTGGAGAATACCAATTCGCTCTTACTTTTGGAAATTCCTTCGATATCAAAAGACTCGAACTATCTTTATCAGCATACACAGAAAAGTTCACAACATTCCATCCATAAATAAACAATATTTCTGACGCATTAGCCACGGGACTTATACCAAAATCGTAATCACAACCTAAGACGCGATAAAATCTAGAAACTTTCTCGCGATTAATATCGCCAAATATCTCGTTTCTAGGAAAATATCTGAGTGTTGGCTGATAATCTTGAATTGAATCAATACATACAAAAGATATTTTTTTATCTAAAATTTTATCTACAATAGATTGTAAAGTCACTCCAATACTAGAACCTAGTATATCTTCCATCTTTGACAAATGATCGCCTCGTACGTCATGCAGTATTGGTTTCATTTTTTCCTCCTAATAGAAAATCCATATGCAATCGGACAAATTTCTTTTATTGACAAAATATATTCTGAATCTTTCGGAAATGTCTTTTCTAACATAACACGTAAAGAATCTTTGCTAAATCTCCGCGATATAAATGGAACATCTGGATTTTTAACAAAACGTGGGCTAACGATTAAATTGCCAGAGCTATTTTTGCTGTATAAGTCTATTTGTGCCTGCGCAGCATTTTCAGAATAAACTGTACCCATCATTATGCCTTTGCCTTCCAGCAGACCTTTAGATTTAGATAGGATTTCCTGTTGTATCTTATTAGGAACAGTGCCTAAAATATTCCAGCCCAGTATTACTGCGTCTATAGGATAGGAGGATATGTCTTGATGGCTCATCACCCTCGCATCACAAGTACGCACAGATATATTTTTATAAGCCATGAATTGCTGCTGTGCCATATCCAGAACTGACTGGTTATTATCTATAGCAAAAACATCTCCAGGATAGACTAATGGAGCAACATATTGTGCAATCCTGCCAAGACCTGTTCCAATATCCGCAACATTCATTCTGGACTCTAGCATCTCGCTAAAAAACACCCGTTCTCTGTCAAAGTAATATGCATATACAGGAGGAAGGTTATTGAATAACCTCTTCTTAGTTGCGTTATCGAAAAATTTGTCAATCATTTTTTCACCTTTTGTCCTATGACTGCAGCCCATAATCCTATATTTTCTGCATCTACAAGTTCTATGTCGAATTTTTCATATAATTCGAATATATGACGCAGGTCTACTCTATCGAATGAACCATTGTCAGTAACAGTGCCACAATCTGTAGAATATATAACTCTCAATCCAATGTGTGGATAATATTCTCTCAAAAATTTTGTAGTTGCTTCGTCTCTTTTCCACGTTAGTGTGATTACATGTCCTTCAGGTTTTGTGATGCGAGATTTTTCCTTAATCAATAATTCTTTTTCAATATCAGTTAGATGTCCTATACTATTATAGGTCGAGTAGGTTAAATCCATACAATCATCAGGTAATGTAGTTTCCAAAAAATTTTCTTGATAAAAATGTAAATTAGGCACTACCATAGGAAGTTTTGGTGGGACAACTCTTGACTTAGCTATCCGTATCATATCAGGATCATTATCTATGCCAAAAAATGTTCTAGAGAGATACG
>CAZFVG010000083.1:0-4253 GCA_964522135.1 uncultured Methanosarcinales archaeon
ATTGCCCAGCCATAAGTCATCATAAACTCTAAAGCTGCTTGACCGTTTCTATAAGACATTAACTCCACCTCATGTTTAGATAAAACTAGTGTAGCATATTTATAAATATTTCGTTATTTCATGCGTAATTTTGTCCCTATAATAATTCCGGAATCTTTTATAAGCCCTGCCTTGAACTCTATAAATGAACAAATATTGACTTTTGGATTGTAGAAACTGAATGGCTTAAGATCTCTTACGAGCTCGACAACCTTATTATTTTTATCAAGAAATATTATATCTATAGGAAAAAATACGAACCACATTGTTATTCCTATGCGACTAGGTTTTGAAAAAGTGAATAGCCATGCAGTATCTTTTACGGAATTTTTCGAACGGAACATTAGTCCAGTTCCCTTCTGCCAGAACGTATCACACACTCGTATATTCTTAGATATTATTTTTCCAGATCGTGTTTTTAGCATATAGCCACCGATAACCATCGCTATTTAGGCAAACATTAAAAATATTATAAAAAAATCATCCGATATAATTCACATCTGAATGCGGCATGTATTTTTGTGAATCCTTCTCAGGACCATTCCTGTCAAGATCCAATATTTCCTTATCGAGTTTGTCAAGCTTCAGTCCAAATTTATAATACACATTCAATATGTTTAATATAGCTTTTGATCCTTTCAATCCCACATACATAGGATGACCGAATGTCTCAGCAAGTAATGAGTATGACTTGATACCATATTTTTTTGATACGCCAAGCAGAAGTCCTGATACTCCTATTATCGGGCCTACCATCCCATATATTTTATCCTCTATCTTGATATTCTTCTTCGCAAGAGATTTCGATATTTCCTCGACAAATAATTTGTCGTTTCCTGTGATATATACTCGTGGAGCGTCTGGAATCGTGGCGAGACCTATGCCTCCAAGAGTTGCTATAGAATTACAGCCATACTGTTTCAATACGTCTAAAACCGCTTCGGTAAATGCATAAGATGATGCCTCTGTAGTCGGCTGGACATCTCCAGTCAAGAATAAGAAATCCTTGTTATTTATTCTCTTGTAATACATATCTATCTTTGGTAGATCGACAAGGTTTTTCTCGTTCACGAATACCGAATTTGGTAGGTTGAATGAGAAGAATGATGCGACTAATTTCGCTTTTGTCTCCTCAACAAGTATATCCATCGAAATCTTTCCTACGTTGCCAATCCCAGGCATACCTTCAATCATTATAGGATTTGACAGTTTGACGTTGCTATGTATAGTGATGTCCCAATCTTTATACTGATGAGTACTGCCTGATTTATTCTGTTTCATTGAGCTTTGCCTCTCTACGATATTTTCCATATTTATCCTCAGGAGAATATTTTGGTGGTTTAGGCTCGAGCCTCTTCCCGCCGCATTCGCAGTCCTCACTTAGACCGTAACTTCCGCATTTCTTACACTTTAGAATATGTTTCATGCTTGGGCTTCAATATTAAGGTTCTTTACACGCTCGTATTCTACCTTTGCCTTATGTTTTTTCATGTATTCAATCACGGAATCGGAAGATTCTTTCAACAATTTTTCTACGCTCTTGTAATCAGTGCCTTTCATCAGTATCCTATACCTTCCGCCGCCGAGGTAGGATATTTTTATACCGTCTTTAGAAATTGCATTAAGGGCGGATTTTACGTCTTCTATGCCGTCCTCTTCCCAAGTGTTAATCGTCAAGTCGCCTGCTATGTATATCTCTTTTGGCTTGATCTTTTCTCTGATAGTTTTTTCAAGTGCTGCTGCGATTTTCGCTTCAAAATATTCCTTGAGGTCGAGATTTCCTATAAGAAAATCATTGAATGCCTGATACACATAAAAATAATTTTTCAAGAGTGGAGCTGAAACTGAATCGTAGAATTTCTCTACATCCAATTTAAGGACGTGAGCCGTCATCTCTATAATCTTTTCGGCCTTCGTCTCCTGTTTCATCTCATCGACTTTCTGCCTTCTTTGACCTTCTGTGACCCTTCTTAATGAGAGATCGATATATCCACGCTCCCTATTTACTCTAAGAACTTTACATACTATTACTTTCCCTTCAACTACGTAATCTCTTATGTTTCTGATTCTTCCAGGGGCTATCTCTGATATTGTTATCATGCCCTGCTTGTCATACTCGTGTATGCCTATGAATACAGAATTATGCTGGATATTAGTGACTGTACACATTACAAGATCCGATTCTTCTGGAAATCCTTCGCGTCTTATTAACATGTTTTTCTCCTAAGAAAATTAAAGCATTAAATCAGCAGTGTGAACGTTTATTGCACGAAGATAAATTCGCATCCCAAAAGTCTATTCACATCGAACTTATTCCAATACTTCTAGGACTCTTGCCTTTATCTTTGCCTTTCCTCCTGTTGGTCCGGCGATAGTTCTTCCACAGACAAGGCAATTTACGTTAGATGTTGATTTTCCGAATATTATCTGTTCATTCTTGCACTTTGGACATCTGACTTTGATGAATTTTGATGTTGGCTCTCTTATCATGTTGTCCTCATATTATATTTTTTTAGATACCGGTTTATACCAGTTCTACTTTCTTTGCTCTCATACCAGTTCTTTGTGTGTGCTGTTTACCACATACCTTGCACTCATATCTGAAATCTGTCTTTTTCGACAATTTCTTTCCAGACATCTTACGCGAGCCCATAGCCTTTCTTGAAAACCTTCCCTGGTTTCCAGCGCCTCTCCATGCGCCTCTGGCCCTATTTCTTGTGTAAGAACCTCTGCTTTGAGTGTGAACGGAACCCATACCTTTCTTCTTTGCAATGCTTATAGTATGTTCAGTATGCTTTTTACAGTATGGACAATGCCTTTTTACTGTTTTTGGAATCTTCATTTTATCCTCGATGTGTATTATATTTGATTATTATAGAAATTTTAGGCTATTTATAAATATTGCGCTAGCATGACCTATATACAGAATAACTATACATTAATAAAATATATAAACAGACTCTGGCATCAGTATTATACCATGGGTAATACTATGAATCGCATAGATAAGTCAAGATTTGTCTCTTTAGAGCAGGCTAATGAGCTTATAACAGACGGATATTACGCAATTGATCCTCATTGTCACAGTTCGTATTCTTATGATGTTCCTGATGTCAAGGTCACAAATCCTGAGAGTGTCATAAAGGTCCAAAAGAAGATGGGATTAAATTTCCTTCTGTCCGATCATGATACAATAAATGGATATAACTATCTTAAGAAGAAAGGCTATAAAGTCGTACCATGCTCAGAAATCACGATAAAACCTAGGATAGCACGAAAGATAGATATGAAAAAGCCTGTGCAGACTCTTCACATAAATGTTTTTGGGATGAACAATCACGATATGACTATGTTAAGAGAGATTGCAGATAAAGGAGATCTTGATGAATTCGTACACTACATAAAATATAATGACCTTGACTGCATGTATAACCATCCGTTTTGGAGAGATATGGGTGAGAGAATGAATTGGAGAGTAGTTCCAGGGATTGCAAAAAATTATTTTGATGTTCTTGAACTCAACGGAACTTTCAGCAAAGGCATGAATGATCTTGTAGTCGAGCTTGCTGGAAAGATGAATAAAGGAATCATCGCAGGCTCTGACAGCCATACTGGAAATCCTGGAAGAGGTTTTGTGATGGCTGAGGGCAAAAATTTCAAGGATTTTTGGGAGAACGTAAAAGCAGGAAATATGTTCGTGCATAGAAAAGATTTCGGACTTAAGGATATAATAACGGAATCTTCTTTGATAGTGAATCAAGTATTTAACGCTAACACAAGACCGATACTTGAAAGAAAATATACTCCAGCAACGGAGTTCAAGCCCTTCAACGTCATAGCAAGGTCCGTCACTAGCGGCAGGCTAAAAAATAAGTATATATTAAAAACAGCGATACAGATGGCCTTACAAGGCGTAAACTATTCTGCAGGACCGGTACTTGCATGGAAAATTCACATGCTAAAAGATAAGAAAGAAGTCCATCACATAAAGAGAAATATGAGCACTGTGATGAGCAAGATGAACCACGTCGATTATAAGAAAAAATCCATCTAAGATATTATATGAAGAATTTTCTAAACCCTAATTCGCATGTATCTCTTCAGCGCGATCTTTTTTCACAAGGATATTTGCTATCTTAGAAGGTAAAGACGCTATATCATTCTCTTCGAACGGCCCATATGTCTCAAGTTCTGGTCCTAGAAATCTTGGGACA
>CAZFVG010000084.1:0-4248 GCA_964522135.1 uncultured Methanosarcinales archaeon
CCCGTACTCTTCATAGGCATGTACTATTGTTTCAGTGTCGGATTTTGTCTTGAAGATGTGACCTTTTTTCTCAAGTTCGTTTTTTATGTCGTGAAAATTATACAGTTCGCCGTTGTATACTATAGCAATCGATCCATCCTCATTGAATATCGGCTGGTCTCCAGTCTTTATGTCGATGATGCTGAGCCTTCTGTTCGCAAGGCCTACGTTTTTTTCTAGAAAATATCCCTCGCTGTCAGGGCCGCGATGTTTTATCTTATAATTCATTGATGATAGAATACTTTTATCGACCTTCGTCTTGTCGTCGAAATAATATATGCCAACTATTCCACACAATCTGATTTCACCTGCTGACTTTATTTATTTTTTCTTTGCATCTCAAGAACATTCTTCTGGAGTATGAGCGATTGTTTCTTCAGGTCCTTGTTTTGATATGCTAGGAAGCTGAATAAAACGGTCTGAACTCCGACTACTAGGAGTATTATTGCAAGGAACATGAGCGGCCTTACCGGATTCAGGTCGCCTGCAAAGTATGTATATAATAGGTATGCGAAGATTATGAATCCTAATAATATGAATATTGCGCTGAGCGATCCTAAAAGTATTATCGGTGATTCGTTGAAGCTGAATATCAAGTGGCTGATTATGAGTTTTTTTGCGTTGAAGCTTGATTTTCTTCTCTTCTTTCCTGAATCTTTTTTCTTGTTCTCCCATGAGAGGATTGCAGGAACCTCTTTTATCTTATAGCCTAGTGCGAGAGCCTTTGACGCTATCTCAAGATGTATCTCTTTTCCATCAGATTCTATATTCATTGTGTCGATGACTTTTCTTCTGTACGCTCTTGTCATCCCGCTGAGCATCGTTAAGTCATTTCCGAATGCCTTTCCTAGGACTATGTTCCCTACGGCGCTTAAGGCAACTCTGAAGAATGGAACTTTCTTGTATCCTCCACCTTTAAGATGGGGCGAGGCTATGACCATATCGACGTTTGGATTGTCAAAGAGAGTTGTGACCATCTTTTTTATTATGTCGTTTCCCCACGACATATCTGATTCTGTCGTGACTATTATGTCTCCAGTAGCGTTGGCGAAGCCTTCTTTTAGGGCTGCGCCCCTCCCTTTATTTACTGGATAACTTACTATCTTTACGTTTCCATAATTTTTTGCTGTCTGTTTTGCAATCTTTAAAGTGTTATCTCGACTTCCATCATTTACCATTATCAATTCCCATGGTGTCTTGAGCTCTTTCAATGCAGAGACGAGATTCTTTATCGATGAGTCTATTACGTTCTCTTCGTTATACATAGGCGAAACAAGTGAAATCTTCATATTATCAACCTTTGATTGTGTTATGAATCCCTCTAAATATCTAAGTCTATAGAACCTGGCTACGTATATAAATTTTTCGTAAACATCATTTACCTGATGCCTGTTTAGGATTAAGAGAATTATACCCTAATAGATAATATTCCTTCGCCTTAAGTTTCATGTTCTTTGTGTCAAGGACTATCTTGCTTGAGAAATCTATATCCTTGTAATAATCATGGTCTGTGGTTATTACGACGATGTCTGAATCCTTTAGAACTGCGACTATATCCCTATTTATCGGATAATGGAAATCTTTTACATATGGATCATGTATCTCGACTTTCCAATCATTTGCCATGCACATCTCTATGAATGGCAGGGCTGGCGTCTCTCTTCCATCATCAACATTTTTTTTGTACGCAACACCTAGGACAGCAATTTTTGGATTTGTCAATTGCTTGGATAATATTATATTACGCAGCCTCGTGAATATCTCCTGTGGCATCGCGTCATTTATCGTCCTTGCAGTCCATATGAGATCGCTCGATCCCTTTCCTACAAGAAACCACGGATCTATGGCTATGCAATGCCCGCCGACTCCGGGACCTGGAAGATGGATGTTTACCCTGGGATGCTTATTTGCATATGTTATCACATCCCAGACGTTGATATTGAGCCTGTCGCATATCTTTGCGAGTTCGTTTGCAAATGCGATATTTACATCCCTATATGTATTTTCGACCAATTTTGTTATCTCTGATGTCGTCGTGTCTGTAAGTATTATCTCTCCCTTGACGAATTTAGAATATAATCTCATCGTTCTGTCTGTGCTCTCTTTGTCTATGCCACCTATGATCCTTGCGTTGTTCACCATCTCGTATAAAGTATTTCCTGGTATAGCTTTCTCTGAGACATAGGATAGGAAAAAATCTGTTCCGCATTTGAGCCCCGATTTTTCAAGCAGAGGCTTTATTATCTCTGAAGTAGTCCCCGGCCCTACTGTCGATTCAAGTATTACAAGATCTCCGCGCTTAAGGATTTGTTTAACGCTGTTCGTTGCGTCTATGACGTATGATAGGTCGCATTTTTTCATTTCTGAGAATGGCGTAGGCACTGAAATTATGTATGTCTTGATATCCTTAGAAGTGTTCTTTGTTATAGTCGTTGTGACGCTGAAATTGTTCTTTGCGGCTTTGTATAGTTCGGCAAGTCCCTTCTCGTTGAAAGGCATCTTTCCGTTCTTTATCATACCGATTTTTTTCTTATTTATATCGTAGCCCAATACTTTTACGCCGTTTTTTGCAAGAAGAAGGGCTGTCGGAAGGCCCATATATCCTAGACCGATTATGCATACCGATGTAGTCTTATCGTTTCTTTCTTTTTTCATCGTTGCCATCATGCTATACTTGAGTATGTTGCTGCTTCTGATAATCTTTTGCGGAAACCTGTAAATTATCAAATCTTCTATCTAAGAGTTATTTCTTACCATTTTATTTTCCAGACTATTATCCTCTGGCCCGTTATATCAGTAACGTCGGAGAATTTCTCGAAATGGCTTAGGTATTTACCATCAAGATAGAATAGTTTTGTGAATGTAGAGTCTATCAAGAGAGGATCTGCGACAAGCGCGCTATAGCTTGTCTGGTTGCCATTCCTTGTGACATCTATCAGTATTGATAGTCCTATAGATGAATTAGCGGCCTCATATTTCTTGAGCTCTGTATCGGCTATGACTACTTCCTTTAGATTTATTATTTGGTCGCCGAGCTTTGCCCCTGATGTCGCATCATATACGCCTACTCTTGCCTGACCGAGAGTTGGGTCGCTTATATTGACGACGACCCTGTTCATTACAAGATTCTGCTGACCGTTGTTTCCTATGCCTATATTCATGTCGCATAGTACCATCTCAGATATATTAGTACATGGAACCATTGTTGATGTCGTATAGCTAGGCCATGGTGATATCCAGCTGTTCATGTCGCTGTCTGACTGCAATGCCTCCGCATCATAATAGACTTTAGTCGCGTAATCGGATGTGTAATTCCATCTGTCTTTCATTATCTGTACTGCGTCGCTCAGGTTCTTGCCGCGTATATTATTGACGATGAATGCCTTATCGAAGCTCCATAATCCGAAGTGCGCCCAAACCCCTGCTTTTCCTACCATATCTTCAGAAGTTATGAAATAATCCTCTGGAGGGTTGCAGTGGGTATAATTTAGTATGGTGTTTATCTCATCCTGACTGTATCCGTTGCCTATCAATTCATTTGCTGCGGCGAGAGTATTCATCTGATCCTGAGTGAGACTTCCTGCATTGAGTGTATTCATCTCATCCTGGCTGAAATCGCCTGCCAGTTCCCTTGCCGCATCAGCTTTGCTCTTGACTATAATATCAGACACTATATTCTCTGATTTCTCTGTATCGCTAAACTTCTTGTCTATCTCATCGAAAGCGCTGTTGCTTCCACAGTCGAGCATTCTCAAGACGGCGATGCTCCTATTTTCATCGTTTGACTGGAGTATTTCTCCGAGCCAATGTGCGACAGGGCTATTCTGGGTGGCTCCGTCTAATGAGACCCGCCTGTCAGCTGCATATTTGAACCAGTGACCAAAGTCCCACCATGAATTTATTATAGCATCGGGTTTAGATTCATCTCTTATCTTTGTGAGTGAATCCCACCATCCCTTTGTCATCGACGGCATATATGATCTCCCTGCAGCCATCCCTATCTGCACAGGAACAAGTATGACAAGGCATAAAAGTATAAATACGCCAATTTTCGATAACTTATCAGAGAGGTGCATTCCCTCGCTGAAGACTCGTACAAAGTATTGATAGATATATCCTAAAGATACTCCAAGAGCTATTCCGAATACTGGAGTCAACAATAATATGAACCTGACTCCTTTTATACTCGCGTATATCATCCCTATGAAC
>CAZFVG010000085.1:0-4175 GCA_964522135.1 uncultured Methanosarcinales archaeon
AGAAAGGGCCAAAGGGGCGTCAAAGAGACAGCCTAAGAAACAGGAGAAGCCTTTCATGAGAGGAAGAAAGGGCGGCAGAAGAGGATAACTATGAACGATAACACACGATGGGGAATATGCTATATATTTTCATCATATAACAATACGATAATCCATATCACAGACATAAGTGGGACAGAGACTCTTGGAAAATCTTCAGGAGGCATAGTCGTAAAGTCTGACCGATTGGAATCTTCGCCAACAGCTGCTATCATGGCTGCAAAGTCTGCAGCAGAACAGGCAATGGAGAAGGGAATCAACGGAATCCACGTCAAGATCAGAGCGCCTGGAGGGCATAACGGCCCTAGTACGCCAGGACCTGGAGCCCAGGCAGCAGTCAGGGCACTTTCAAGAATGGGACTTCGAATAGGATCAATTGAAGAAGTAACACCAATGCCTCACGACACATGCCGAAAGAAAGGCGGTAAGAGAGGAAGAAGAGTATAAGTAATCATAATCGGTTAATCATTGGCACGAATTATTGTGCCGGAATATAAAAATGGAAATAAAGCTCGTCGAATACCAAGAAAAGAAGAATAGGCTAATATTTTCATTAAAAGGTGTAGATACTGCTTACGCCAACACCATAAGAAGAATCATGGGCTTTGAAGTCCCAACGATGGCGATAGAAGACATAGAATTCAGAAAAAACAGTTCGATACTCTATGACGAGTTGCTCGCGCACAGAATAGGCCTTGTACCATTAAGCACTGACCTGAGATCATACAACATGATGAGCGAGTGCAAATGCAAAGGTGCAGGATGCGCATCATGCACTGTAAAATTGACATTAAAAGCGCAGGGACCATCAATGGTCTATGCATCAGACATAAAATCGAAGGATCCCGCAATCAAACCAATATACGGCAAGATGCCGCTTGTAAAATTGCTTGAGGGCCAGGAACTTGAGCTCGAGGCGACAGCAATCCTTGGGATCGGAAAGGAACATACGAAGTGGTGCCCAGGATTAGTATTTTACAGGATGCCAAACGTCGATGGCGACGAATACATATTCACAATAGAATCATGGGGACAGTTAACTCCAAAAGAGATAGTCATAGAAGCTATCAAGGCGTATGACAAGCAGCTCGAGGAGTTCAGCGAACTCGTAAAAAAGATAGAGTAAATTTTTTGCGAGGGTGGCGGAGTGGTCAATCGCGCAAGCCTAAGGAGCTTGTCTCTTAGTGGGTTCGAGGGTTCGAATCCCTTCCCTCGCATTAATAATCAAAGAAAATTAAGTGAAATACAATGACATTGGAACACAAGAACCAAAGATTGCAAGAACTCATAGGTAGTTTGAAGAAGCAGTCGATGGAGCAGAAGACTGGCGTATGGAAGCGCGTCGCTATAGAGCTTGAGAGGCCAACAAGACAGCAGCGTGTTGTAAACCTGTCGAAAATAGAGAAATACGCTAACGAGAATGATGTAGTTGTAGTTCCAGGAAAACTCCTTTCAGGTGGAGACCTCACAAAGAAGGTCGTCATAATCGCTTTCAACTATTCAGATAAGACATTGGATAAGATAAACGGCAGGGCTCAAGTCATAAGCATAGAAGAAGGTATGAAGAAATATCCAAATGCAAAAAATATCAAAATTATAGGATAAGTTATTGGTGTAAAAAAAAATGATCGTTATAGACGGAAAAGATTTGATTGTCGGCAGGGTTGCATCATTTGTTGCAAAGAAGGCTCTCAATGGAGAGACTGTCAAGATCATAAATTGCGAACAGATGTACGTCACAGGAAGCAAGGCGTTTCTTGTAGAGGACTCTCACAGGAAGAGAGCACAGGGTACATGGAGCAAGGGTCCGCACTTCTTCAGAAGGTCAGACAGGTACGTCAGGCGAGTAATAAGAGGAATGATTCCACACAAGACATCAAGAGGCATGGCAGCATTCAGAAGGACAATGTGCTACATCGGATTGCCTCCAGAATTTAAGGATCAAAAAGCGATAACCATAGAAGCCGCGCACATAAGGAAGATTCCAAACCTTAAATACATAACTGTCGGCGAATTGTCAAGACACATGGGCGCAAAGTCATCACAATAAAAAAAATGGTAACAGAAATGAAAAATATAATCACAAGCGGAAGAAGAAAACAATCCATTGCAAGAGCGACGCTCAGCGAGGGAAAGGGAAAGATAATTATAAACAATACTAATCTTAAATCATACCAGCCAGTACTCGCAAGAATGAAGATAACAGAACCATTGATGCTTGCAGGAGAGACGGCAGGAAAGGTCGACATACACATAAAAGTAAATGGCGGCGGATCCATCACTCAGGCTGACGCAGTAAGGCTTGCAGTCGCAAGGGCTCTTGTAATATACAATTCACGATTGAAGGAAACATTTTTGAACTACGACAGGCATTTGCTTGTAGCAGACATCCGTGTCAAGGAGGCTGGAAAGCCAAATCATCATGGACAAGCGCGAGCAAGCACGCAGACTTCGTACAGGTAAAGTATAAAAAATTTCGGTGTATAAAAAAAAATGATCATACCAATAAGATGCTTTTCATGCGGAAAACCAGTAGCGCACCTATGGGAAGATTTCCAGGAACGCGTAAAGGCAGGAGAAGACCGCAAGAAGGTAATGGATGATCTCGGCCTTGAAAGATACTGCTGCAGGGCACTATTCTTAGGACACGTCGACTTGATTGATACGGCAGCAAGATTCAAGAGATTCTAAAATTTATTTTTCATTTCTAACAAGAAGCATTATAAATAATTAAGTATTTTCTACAACTATGATTAAAGCTATAATATTCGATCTTTGGGAGACTCTTGCCACTAAGAATGTGGGTATATCGAAGACATTAATGCAGCATTTTAATATAGAAAAAACTTCTGACTTTATAATCAAGTATGAATCATCAATCCAGTTAGATGCCTGGAAAACTGAGAATGAGATGTCCTCTAATTTCTTAAAATCCTTTAATTTGCCAATCACAAAACAAAATCTTGAGTTTGTCGTAAGCACCCTGCGTGCAGGCATAGAGAAAGCGGCATTGTACGATGGAGTTAGGGAATTATTAATAGAGTTAAAACGGTCATATAAATTAGGAATACTCTCTAATACCACTATCTTTGAATCTCAAATTCTTAAAAAATTGAATATTGACAAATTATTTGACGCTCAAGTTTATTCCTGGCAGATTAAATCTCTAAAGCCTTCTAAAACAAACTTTGATAAAGTATGCTTTTGCCTCAATGTGACTCCGTCAGAATGTATTTTTGTAGATGATGGTGAGAAAAATATAACGTCAGCACGTAGTTATGGTTTTATATCTATAAAATATGAAAATATAGATCAACTAAGAAAAGAGCTAGCAAATCTAGGAATTACATTCTAATATATCGCGCTGTTGTTACTGTGTTGTTTTCTATCTCGATTATCGCTCTGAATCCGTGTATGGATTTTATTAGAAGTGGGGTGTTTATCTTGTATGAGTATATTGTTGTGTAACAGTCGCTGCATGTTTTCTGGACGGATTCTAACTGGAGGTCGTATCCGTTGTATTTGATGTAGTATTCGTCGTTTGTTATATAAGTTGTGGCAACTGAGCCTGTGCTCGTGTCTATTACGGCGTTTGTCGTGACTCCCGTATTTGGCGTTGCGGTATTCTCATTGTTTCCAAACGCGAGGAGTGCTACGCCGACGAGTAGTCCGAATAGTATTGCAGCTATGACGGACTTCTGCGTCCTATTCATAGTAGAAATTTTATGTCTCACCCTCTTTATCATAATATAACATGGATGGGTCGAAATTTAAATGTTTTGGAAATGTGGTAGTAGTATAATAATATTTAAAAGCTAATAAGTGAGAGTGCCTGTATGGACATATTAATAATAGGATGCGGACGCACAGGAAAGGCAATTGTAGAAAACCTCAACGGCTTTAAATATGTAGATAGGATATTTCTTTACAGCAGGACATCAAAAAGTGTGACATCTCTTGTACACGAGTTACATTCAAAAAAACTCCAAGCAGTTAACAACATAAAATCTATCCATCCAGAATATACTATAATAACTCTCTCAGGGATGAGCGATAGTGCAAGAGAAGAGAGTGTATTAACAAGAAAAACAACGTACGAAGTCAGACAGGATGAATTGAAATTTAACCTCGGAGCA
>CAZFVG010000086.1:0-4156 GCA_964522135.1 uncultured Methanosarcinales archaeon
AAAGGGATCTTGAGGGACTCACAAGACCATGCAAGATAGAATACCTGCGCAACTATACATTCAGGGCAAGCAATCCTGCGATAATAGGAATCGAAGTGCTTGAAGGAAAATTGAGAGCGGGAATAGATATAATGAAAGACGATGGAGAACAACTCGCCAATGTGAAAGAGATACAGGAGAATAAGGAGGCTGTAACTGAGCTTGAGAAAAAACAACAGGGAGCGATATCGCTTCCAGGCCTTAGCGTAGGAAGGCAGATAAACGAAGGGGATATATTCTACTCTTCGATACCGGAGAAAGATTTCAGGAAACTGAAGACTCTTACAAAATATATGTCGCGTGAAGAGACATCGCTAATAAAAGAGATAGCAGAGATAATGAGAAAAAAGAATCCTGTATGGGGGATATGATGCATCAAACGAACACTATAAGGAACCTAAAGATCCTCAACAGCAGAGAGACAAAACAGATACTCGAAAAATTAGAGGAACAATATAGATACATCATGGATAAAAATTCTTTGAACATAATATTTTTGATGAATAAGGACAATAGGATATATCTAGTGTCGAGGGATATAGAATTGATGCCGTATGACGAAATACGCATAGACAGTATAGGAATGTACTTCGGAGAGCTCTACAAAGAAAGTTTAAGGCTAAGCATAGAGGGAAGCCAGATGGTAGGACAGGGAGCGACAAAAAACGTCATAGATATAAAAAAAGATCAGATGATAGAATGGATAAAAGGCAACGACCTAGAATTCGAAGATACTGGAAAACATTTCGTCATAATAAGATACGCAGATAAAGATTCAGGTTATGCAGATTATCTGGGCTGCGGCAAATGGAAAGATGGAAAGCTCATGAATTACGTCTCAAAATCTAGACGACTCATCGTGGTGAACAATTGAAAGAATTTAGTATATCATTATTTCTTGAAAGAGATATAGAAAAAAGTATTGTAAAATTTTCAAATGGTTTCAAATTTAATCGCGCTGTAGGAACGCTGGATGACAAATCTAAGCCACATTGTACAATAGTCAAATGGAAAGCGAATGAAATCGCAAACGAGCAGCTGAAAAAGCTAAATAAGTTGATGCACCCTGTAAAGATAATTCTTTCTGGAATAACAGCGCTGCCTTCTAGGTATAATGAAAAGGACAAAGGCATCTGGGTTGAGATAAGTATTCTCAAGACAGAAGAGATAAAAAATATGGCTGAAAAGATAGTTGATATAGTAGGAAAAGAAAATGCCTTAAATGACATAGGACAATTATTCAGACCGCATATCACAATCGCAAAATCTTATGACAAAACTATACTTATAAAAGGCATAACTCCAAAAGTGCTTAGAAAAACCATTCTCGCGACCCCAAAACTTCATGTTATGAAAAATGTTGAATTTTACAAATAGAGAACAGCCGATCATAATAATTTTATAATTTTCCTGGAAGAAATTTCACATCTTATATTTTGTTATATTTCTTCACAATATCCACGATTTCGCTGATGCTGTGAATCTCATAATTGACATAATCCCAATGCAAATCGGTGTTTACATACTGTTTCGTCCACGAAGTGATGAGACCACATCTTTTTGCAGCGGCTAAATCAACTTCTGGATGATCTCCGACCATAAGACATTCTTGAGGTTTAAGGCCTGAAATCTTCAGCAGATACTGCCAGTTCTCCACTGCCGGCTTGTTCTTTCCTGTGTCGTCCGTAGTTATTATGTAATCAAAATATTTATCGAGTCCTAAACTTTTTATACGTCCGATTTTTATTTCTGGCTTTCCATCCGAATCAGTGATGGAGGCAATCTTTAATCCCTTTGCTCTAAGATCCTCGAGAGTATTTAGAGCCTCTTTAGAGACTGTAAGTCTTGTTGAGAGATAATCCCAATATTTTTTTTCGTATTCAGAACATTTCTGCATAAGCGAGTTTATGCTTATGCCAAGACTCGTCTCAGAATCTAGCCTCTCGAGCGCCTCTTTATACCACAGTTCTCTTGAGAATTTTTGCGGCTCAACCTCGTGATGAACATGCAACTTTTTCACATCATTGTATACTCTGAGGAGTGTTATTTCCGATATCAAAGAGCTGCTATTAGGTTTGGATTTTTTCGTTCTGGATCTACCGCTCTTCTGCGGCTGTTTCATAAGAGAATGTATATCCTTTAGGATGACTTTTGACATATACACCTCAGCCTCGGCCTCAGGAGTATTGAAATCATATAATGTATTGTCCATATCAAAACATACTAATCGTATTTTTTTCCTGAACAAGAAAAACATGACACACCTCAATTTTTAAAATATCTTTAAAATCTTATCATAAGTCATCGTTATAACTATAACCTATGGATACGTTTCTTCTTTTCCCTTATCCTTCTCACGAGCAGTATTATGATTATCAATATTACAACGATAATTATTATATATAGCCAATTGAATCCAGACTCCGGAGTTCCTTGATTGACGTTGATGACCGTACTCTTTTCAAAGCTCAATTTGTTATTATAGAGTATCCTTCCTGTGATGACGTATTGACCAAGATTCTTAGGAGTATAATAGAAGTCTATATTCCCAATCTGCCCAGGACTTATATCGTAATATTCAGTATCAATAGTATCGACTATCCTATTGTCAAGAGTCACAACGCCTTTGAATTTTGCGCTGACCATCCTCTGTCCTGTATTCTTGAAAACCGCAGTCAATGGAACTACCTCCCCAACAGAAGCCCATGGTTTCGAATCAAGCCTGACAAACTCTCCAGTATCAACCAATGTTCCCTTATCGTAGACGTTGAAAGTCACAAGAGCCGTATTCTCACAAGGATGAACAGTGACGTATCCCCAATACTGCCCTATGCGAAGATCAGATGTGAATGTATTAGTAAAAGAGCCTGTTGTAGTCGGCAAAACATCGACGTTATTGAACAACAAGTCTTTACTCATCACTAATTTGCTCTGATCCTGATTCCATATGTCAACCGTAATGTTTGGCCTCACGCGTATATTGCCATTATTAGAAACCATCATATCATATTCCAATGGTTGACCTATCTCTGTATCTCGTAGTATTATACCTGCCCCGCTGCATGACAGGATCTCTTGACCTGTAACAACAACGCTAAGTTTTACGAGGAAGGCCGCTTGAAGTTGAGAACCATATTGTCCGCCTGGCTGGTTTATCGCGCCAGTTATTACCCTGACAGCGCCAGTATATGTTCCTGCCGGAATATCAGAAGGCGGCTGGATTATCACCGTCACTGGTTGATACTTTGTATTATTGACGAATATTGTCATATTTGGAGCATTCATGTCAGGACTTATCGTCGTCCAATTAGCCATCTCTCCTGAAAGTTCATACGTAAGAGGGATACTGAACGGAGCATCGGTGCTGACAAAGAATGTCTGCTCAGCATATCCACCCTTGAGTACGTTTTCAAAGTCAAGGGTAGCTCTCGTGACAGATATTCCGACGGCGTTGACAAAACTAAAGCAAAGAAAAAATAATATTCCAAATATTATGATCTTTTTCATGATGCCTGAGCCATAAACAGAACGTATCCTGAGCATGAGCCCCCAGGATTGTTTGTCGAATCAACATAGAGTTCCCAGTGCGTCGTGTTCGTCACGATAGCGCCATTGACTGATTTTGGCATCGTAAGTCCAGTAAGATTCTGTGGACCGTTTGAGAGCGGAGTCATGGATGCCCATGGAAGATCAGGAATAGAAAAACGTTCATTGGCGACAGTGATATTTCCTCCAAGACTGCAATTCATCGCAAGTCCATCTCCAAGATTCGCACCATATCCTTGGACAGTGATATTTATCGCCATATTCCCAATGTTTGAGATGTTAGCCGTAACGTTAGGAGAGAAATCTTGTACAGCAACGCCACCATAATCTATACCATCGCTGACGTTAAGAGCGTAGACAGGATAAAAGACAGTCGTGTTTGCAAGATTTCCTGTTGTATTGAATGTGTCCATGTCTGTGACATTGCAATACCACGTTCCATTATTGGCGTAGTATTGCACATTCGGGAAAATGCATTGATAATAACCAGTGTATGTTCCTGTGCTGCTGTTTAATGTACATGAAGCATTGGTGTAGTGTGTATTGTTATCGTCAGGATTAAACGATTGGT
>CAZFVG010000087.1:0-4128 GCA_964522135.1 uncultured Methanosarcinales archaeon
CGTAAGCCCTGCTTTCTCAAGTATCTCGAATTCCATATTGTATAGATATGTTGATTCTGATATATAAATCTTATCCTCCCTCAACGGGAGAGCAATAATTAAAATATGCATGATTATATACCTACTCTATGGTAAAAACTAATCTCGAATATGGTATATGCTCACTGCATTGGAATAGTGATGATTGTGATATTGTAACGACACTGAGCCCTATATGCAGTTATGCCACCGGTATAAAACACCTCAATAAAATCAAAAGATTTTTTAGAGAACATTCTGAAGAATTTGTTCCGCCATTAATAAAAAGAGACAATTTCAAAAAAAACCTGAGCGATATATGCAGATTTGGAGGAGTAATATATTGCTCTACAACAGAGCCTAGAGAAAGAATTCTCGGAGCTGTAACCTTCATACATTTGAACGAATCTAAAACAATTGAAAATAAGTTCACACATATACCATACATAGCAACAAGCGAACAGTATAAAAGAACAGGATTGATGAATATCCTAATGACACAGACAATAGATTATGAAAAAAAACACGGTACAGAAAAAATATTTCTTGAAACATGGTCAACGAATATTGCATCGAGAAGCCTTTTTGATAAATTAGGCTTCACAGAGATTAAGATAAAAAAAAACGCCAGAGGTCGTGGCATAGATGAGATACAATATGAACTGATACTATGATCTTTTTACAGTCAAGTCCTCAACCCTGCCCTTCCCAGATTCAAGAAATAATTGTTTTCCTTAGTATGATTGTTTTCGACCACCGCATAATAATTTGCGAGCAATACATGCATCGCATGAGCGAGTTTGATGAACGTCGGAAGCACTTCGAGCTCCCTTGTTGTCAATGGAACGATCTTCTGATATTCTAATAACGCAACAGAAAGGTTTTTCTCGCTATTTTTCTTGTCGAAAAGAAAATTACATGCTAATACTGCCATCTCAACCACTCTAGGATACTTGTTTGAGACGGAGAAATCCACTATCCAAAGCTTTTTATCTTTATCCTCTATAATATTCGTTGTGAGAAGATCGCCATGGACGAAAGCGTGAGGCAGTTTTTCTATATGTAGATCATCAAATTCTTTTATTAGTGGTCTTAACATATCTAAATCTTTATTGTCGAGGTATTTGGATCTTTTCTTGAACTCTTTTTTGAAATTTACTATTGCCCATCTGTCATAAACGCTGTCGTGTTTTATCCTCAAAGAGTTTATTCTTGCAGCATCTTTTGCAATCTCTTTTATCTGTATGATGTTTGGTGCTCGATTTTCGTAGAAAAGATTCTTCCCTTCTATATATTGCATGACGCAAAGCCTTAAGTTGTCCTTTTTGTTAATGTACATATATTTGTTACATGATTTCAGAAGTTTGGGTGTGTTTATCCCTGAGTTCATAACGACAGTCATTATATTGATGATGTTCTTGCATTCTGTCAAGTTCCTAGATTTAGCAAATATCTTCACAAAATATTTCCCACTCGTGGTTTCTAGTATATAATTGAAATCTTCATAGCCTATTAGCACTAATTTGCTAGATATAGATTTGCCAAGGTCATATCTATCGCATATAATATCAGATATATCTTTAAGATTTCCCTTATATCTTATCCTATCCCAAAAATCTTTGTTTCCAGCCAACTTTTTCATCTCTTAGAACTTAACATTCCCTGACTGCATCTGTTTCATGACTTTTTCCATGCCCTTTTCGTTGCCCTTCATCATCTTCATGAGTTTTTTTGTCTGCTTGTATTGTTTTACAAGTTCGCGGACCTCTCCTGATGTTAGTCCTGAGCCTTTGGAGATTCTTTCAGCGCGTGAAGCGTCGATTATCTCTGCGTCTTCAAGTTCTTCCTTGGTCATCGATTGCATGGCATGCTTCCAATGGTCGAGTTTTATCTCTTGGTTCTCAAGCATATCTTTTGGAATCTTCAGGCCTGACATGCCAGGCATGAGTTCCATCACTTTCGTGAGCGGTCCCATTTTCTTCATCGCCTGCATCTGTTCATATAAATCTAATAGATTGAATTCGCCCTTGAGAAACTTCTTTCCTAAGTCTTTTGCGTCTTCTTCTGTGATTGCCTCATTTACTTTTTCGAGAAGTGCTTCTATGTCTCCCATTCCGAGTAATCTTCCAACGAAGCCCTCGGGTTTGAACTCTTCAAGAGCATCTATCTTCTCTCCGAGGCCTATGAATTTTACAGGCGCTCCTGTGACGGAGCATGCTGTGAGCGCGCCTCCACCTTTTGCAGTGCCGTCGAGCTTTGTGATTATGACTCCTGTGATGTTGCATGTCTCGTGGAAAGTTTTCGCCTGTCTCTCAGCTGCTTGGCCAATGTCTGCGCTTATGACAAGCAAGTTTTCATCAGCCTTGACAAGGCTTCTTATCTTATTCAATTCCTCGATAAGTTCATCATTAAGCGCGTCCCTTCCTGCAGTGTCGACTATTACAACGTCATAATTGTCAAGCTCTTTCATGTATGTCTTGAATATCTTTACTGGATCCTTCTCTCCCTTTATTCCAAAGAAATCTACGCCAACTTTCTGTGATAGCTGCTGCAACTGCTCGTACGCTGCAGGTCTCCATGTATCTGTTGAGATAAGTCCGACCTTATACCCGCGCTTCTGGTAATACTTTGCTAATTTTCCTGATGTTGTCGTCTTTCCTGAACCGAATAATCCTACGAGCATGATATAGTATGGCTTCTTGTTTATGTTTATCTTTGCGCCCTCGCCGCCCAAAAATCTTACAAGCTCTTCATATACTACCTTGACTAAGTAATCTTTCTTAGAAAGGTTCTTTGGGACATCATCATGAAGCGCACGCTCTTTTATCTTTTTCGTCAATTCGAAGACGAGTTTCACGTTGACGTCCGCTTGAAGAAGAGATTTCTGGATGTCTCTGACTAATTCATTTACGAGTTTTTCATCTACGAATAATGCATTCTTAATCTTATCAAGAGTACTCTTTAAACTCTCTCCTAACTTGTCTAAGACCATAGAATAAGAGAACAAATCAGGATTTATAAAGGTTTATTTAGGTTTGACCTTGGTTGTTTATTTAACATCAGTTATGCTCCAATAATAGTCTTCTGGACCATACTTGTATGAACCGTTTCTAGAATCGTTTGACAGTATTGACGTAATCAGCTCTACTGGAGCATTGTACCCTTTGGATACTAATTTTGTAATATTGCACGGTTCACTATCTGTCTGCCCAAACCTTTCTTGTGAGGCAGGATAACTGTATGTTCCGTTACAGTCGACTATTTGTCCATCCTTCACAGTATATATTACGCTCAATATTCTGTCTCCAGAGCTGGAAACATAATGACCGTAGTAGTTGACTTTAAATGAATTGATTAGTTGTGGTTTAGGAGCTGGTGGCTGAACAGCACACCCGCTAACAAAAACAAAAGAAATAATAAATAAGACCGCTAATATTTTGCTCATTTTATCGGGCTAACTTTTTATTATATACACCTTACGTTTTATCTTCTTCCGCTGCCAAAGCCGCCTGAACGTGCTCTTCCGCCGCCACCGCCGCTGCTTCTTCCTCTGAAGCCGCCGCCTGAACTTGAATGTGGCCTTCCGCCGCTGTGGTTCGTAAAATTACGGCCCTGGTGACTTTGTCTTGACGCTCTTTCGAATCTGATATTTGGAAACTCTGGAAGCTCTGCCTTTTCTACTCTTATCGTCCTGTCTGAGAGTATGTTCTGGAAATTTCCATAGTCTGGATGTGTAAGTAGTGTGACAGCGTCTCCGCTTTCTCCTGCTCGTGCCGTCCTTCCGATCCTGTGTGTGTAATCTTCTGATGATCTTGGCAGGTCATAATTGTATACGTGCGTTATATTTCGTATGTCAAGGCCTCGTGCTGCAACATCTGTCGCTACAAGTACGTTTATGCTTTCCCTCTTGAGGTCTTCAACGACGTTTAGTCTTGAACCTTGTCCCATGCCGCCATGGATTGCCTTTGCTTTTATTCCGTTCATCGAAAGGTTTCTTTCGACTGCATCTACTTCATGTCTTGTTGCGCAGAAAACTAAGGATATTCCTTTGTTTGTCTTCAGCAATTGTAAAAGTAGTGAGAATTTCTGCTCTGGTTTTATGTTATAATA
>CAZFVG010000088.1:0-4092 GCA_964522135.1 uncultured Methanosarcinales archaeon
GCCAAAAAGATAAATGTCGAATCATGGGATGAATTTGTCGAGAAGAGAAAATCTGAGATAGCAAAGGTTGGCGGAAAAGCGAAGGAGGAGCCGCTCTATAAGAAAAAAGAGAATGGAATAAATTATTCTGTAAAGGATGGCCTTTTCACAAGCATAAAGTCTGGCCTTACAAGCAGTTTTGTCATGCCGTTCGCCATCGCTATGAACGCATCGATAGGTATGCTCGCACTCCTCAGTTCTGTTCCAGGCTTTGTTGCATCATTCCTGCAATTATTCTCCCAGGACTCGATGAGGTTTTTCAAGACGCGAAGCAACCAGATATTCTGGACGGCATTCATCCAAGCATTCATGTGGATACCACTGATATTCGTTCCTTTCATCGCAAGAAATAACATCCTTCTGGCATTCATACTAATATTGACGTTCGTTACACTTGAAGGGACCATCGGGACGTTCCAGGGACCTATATATAATAGCATGCTTGCGGATATTGTAGATGAGGATAAGCGCGGAGAATTCTTCGGGAAGAGGAATAGGATAGTCAATTTCATGGGATTTGTCAGTACGCTCATCGCTGGATTCATCTTGAGTTTTTTCAAGGGTTTTGACAAGGCCGGGAGCGTCCATTACGTGTTCTTTGGATTCTGCATATTATTCTTGTTTGCGACAATATGTCGTCTCATATCATCATTTTACAAAAAAAAGATATATGATCCTCCATACAATCCAAAGGCTGATGATATAACATTCTGGAAATTCATGAAGAACATGACCCATAACAATTATGGTATATTCGTCATGTATGTGTTCATGTTTCAGATGGCCGCGAACATAAGCGCCCCGTTCTTTGCGTTATATCTGCTTCGTGATATGCAGTTCTCATATCTTTATTTCACATTTATATCAGGGATATCGATATTGACTGGATTTATCGCGATGGCGTACTGGGGACAGGTAATAGATAAGCGCGGGAGCAAATTTGTATTGACGTTATCAGGGCTTCTCGTGCCGTTCAGCCCATTCCTACTCGTACTTGCACTTTTCATAAAGAATCCGACCTTGTTATTCATATATATCTTATGTGAAGAGGCGTTCAGTGGGATTGTTTGGGCAGGATTTAATCTCTCGACATCAAGTTTCCTTTTCGATGCGACTGGTAAGGATGAGCGCGTGAAGTATATATCATACTATAATCTATTGATAGGGATAGCGGTGTTTCTAGGGGCGATGCTCGGAAGCTATCTGCTCAAGATATATCCTGGCATCACGATGGCGGCAACACTCGTCATCACAGCGATACCGGTGATATATATCACTACAGGGTTATTGAGGCTGCTAGTCACGATATTGTTCATGAAAAAAGTCCATGAAGCGCGAATGGTCGAGATAGATTTCCCTGGAAGAGGATTCTTCCACAGAGTAGTCTCAATAAACCCTCGCTCACATAACCAGGTCTTCATCGTAGGGGCATATGACAATTCTAAGGATGCATCCTTCCATAATATAATACCTAAGAAAAAAATTCCTGAAGATTCTAAGAGAACTCAAAATCTAAAAGAGACTGAACCTAGTAAGAAACTATCTGAGAAGGAGATATACCAGAAAAAATCTGTTTAGTATTATAAGCAGAATGCAATGAAGACTATGAACGAGAAAGATAGGCAAATATCGTCAAGGGACGATTCCTCATCCATCGAGAAAAAAATAGAGTCTGATAAGAACAGGATATCTGAAATAACTGAGAATCTAAACAAGGACAGGGTAAAGAGGAAATAGTTTTACGATTTACATATTGACAAATAGTTTTATAAATACGCATATTTTTCTCTAACCATGGATATACGCAAGAAAGGAAAAGACGAATTCGTCTTGAAGAAAGAGAAGGAAATTTCCGAGCTTAAAGAAAAAGTAAAATTACAACGAAAATCAAAATCTTCCGGATCGGATGAGGAGATTTCTAAAGAGCCACTCCAACCATCAATAAATATAGGATTAGTAGGTCATGTAGACCATGGAAAGACTACACTTACAGAGAAGTTAACAGGCAAATGGACAGATACACACTCTGAAGAGATAAAGCGAGGAATCACTATACGGCTTGGATATGCAGATATTATATTTAGGAAATGCCCGCAGTGCGAGGATCCTGAATGCTACACGCCGCATAAGATATGCCCTAAGCATAATGTTGAGACAGAATTCGTAAGAAAGGTATCGTTCGTTGATGCGCCAGGACACGAATCGCTCATGGCGACAATGCTTTCTGGAGCCGCAATCCTAGATGGCGCACTTCTTTTAGTTGCAGCAAACGAGATTTGTCCACAGCCGCAGACACGCGAGCATTTAATGGCGCTTGAGATGTCGGGAATAAAGAATGTCATAGTCGTACAGAACAAGATAGATCTTGTCGATAAAGACCGATTGATGAAGAATTATCAGCAGATAAAAGAGTTCCTCAAGGGCACAAGTTATGAGAATGTTCCAATAATACCGATAAGCGCTCAGCATTCTGTAAATATTGACTTGTTGATAAAGACGATTGAAGACGTAATAGAAACTCCTACAAGAGACGAATCGAAGGATCCCATATTATATGTCGCAAGAAGTTTTGACATCAATAAGCCAGGGACTCCGCCAGGAAAAATGAAGGGCGGAATACTTGGAGGCGCAGTAATGCAAGGAATATTTAAAATTGGAGACAAGATAGAGATAAGACCTGGTCACGTTCTCGAAGAAGCGAACCAGATAGTTGCAAAACCAATAACTGCAATGATAGTTTCAGCAATGACTGGAACAACTCCGATAACCGAGATACATCCGGGCGGGAGCGTCGCTGTCATGACTAATCTTGATCCAAGCATCGTGAATTCAGATAAACTTACAGGAAATATTGTTGGTCTTCCTGGAAAGTTGCCTAAAATATTATATAATTTAGATCTAGAAGTTCATCTGCTTGATAGAGTAGTCGGCGCAAAAGAGGATTTGAAGGTAGAGCCTATAAAATTGAACGAAATACTCATGCTTAATGTCAATTCAGCAGCGACCGTCGGCTTCGTGCAGAACATCAGCAAGGGCCGAGTCAAATGTAAACTGAAGTTGCCCGTATGCGCAGAATTGAATTCTAAAGTCACAATCTCTAGACGGATCGGGACAAGATTTAGATTGATAGGTTATGGCGTAATCAAGGCAGAGAAATAAATCGTTAATAAGCCTATCTGAAGAATTTTAGGAAATATTTAATAAGAATCTAGTATGTTAATAAACTATGAAACAAAAATATTATTCATTAATCGCGCTTTTTGCTATCATTGGAATTATTCTTATTAGTGGGTGTGTTAAAGAAAATCCAGCAACGCAAGGAGTAGCAATTAATGGAACAGTAACAATCGAAGGAACATTCGAAAACTTGGGTCATCCTTTTACTGGACCTGCAATTGTCACGTCGCAAGGTGATTATTATAGAGTAAGTGGAGAAAAAGCACAGGAAATTATCGCACTTGAAGATAGAACAAAAATAAAAGTTATTGGAACATTATCTGAATATAATAGGACAATTCCCGAAGCAGGTGCATTTAGAGAAATCACTGAAAAAGTAATTAATGTAACATCATTTGAAATAATAGGATAATTTTTGCTCGCTGACCCTGGCTTCTTTACATGACATGTCATACAAAGAAATTGGATTTGAAGTCCACCGAATAAAAACTTACTTTTTTCTTTCTCTTCGAAAAATCTCTCATCAATATTTCTTAATATTCAGGCATCTGCATTTGTTGACCGCTCATCGGTGGCTGTTTTCCGCCTGCAATCACATCGTCTATTCGAAGAATCATTGTGACGACTTCTGATGCTGAACTTACTGCTTGTGTTTTTACTTTTAGAGGCTCTATTATTCCTTCTTTCCATGCGTCGATTACTTTTCCTGAGAATACATCGATGCCTGCCCATACCTGCTTTTTTTCGTGGGCTGCTTTTAATGAGACAAGTACGTCAATAGGATCAAGGCCCGCATTCTCTGCAAGTGTTTTAGGGACTATTTCCATCGAATCAGCGAATGCCTTTACAGCAAGTTGCTCTCGTCCTGATAATCCG
>CAZFVG010000089.1:0-4057 GCA_964522135.1 uncultured Methanosarcinales archaeon
ACGAATTATTCAAAGATTTCTACGACAAAAGATTCTATATATCAGAAACTCCACCATATTACGCTGGAGAAAAATCGATAACAAGGCCATTAGAGCAAGTAATCCGTTCTCAAGAAGAGCTATTCTCATATGTCATGTGCGACAGTATACAGCCAGAGGCATTCGGACGATTATTCTACAATGCTTCAATACTGCTTAAAGGATGGATTGACAATACGAAAGATTCTCCACCACAGGAGACCAGATCATTAGATACTAAGATTGAATTAGTAAAAAATCTTGATTTATTATCAAGAAAGGAATTAGTTAGAGCAAAAAAACATTTTAATGATATAACATATTCTAGGATTACACCATTGAAATCTTTACAAGTCTATGAACAATTCGATCACAAGAGTTGGGGATGTACTGATCCAGAATTAATTAAGATACTTGCTAAACAAATTCATGCACATATGGAAAATTTTGATGACTTACTGATATTGCCATTAGGTCACGGCGCTACACGCCCCGGATTCATATTGAATCATTATCTAAACGAGATGGATATAAATTCTATAATCTATCCAGTTCGTTTCAGCACGCATAAGATGAAAGATACAGATGTCGTGTTCATCAATGATATGGAGCGAGCATATATAGCAGAATTGTCTAGAGGTAGACAGGTTCTTTCTTTCAATGAGGATGTACAGACTGGAAAATCGTCTAGATATTTTACTGGGTATTTCAAAAATCTTTTGGGAAAGAATGTGACATCAACAACTATAGTGCAGGAGACACGTTCGGATTATATTAGTGATTTTTATGCCATAAGCGAAGATGATTTTCTTCATATAATGGCTGATGAAGAGGAAAGAATTAAACAAGGTCAAAACCTATCAATCACTCAAAAACTTGCTGAAGATAATCAAGAAAATTAAAAAAAATCTTATTTCTTTTCCATGTAGCCGCACTTGCCGCATGTCCATCTGTCTTTATGATTTGCCATGAATACTGAACACTTAGGACAGGTCTTATTTTTCTTCTTTACAGAATTGCCTGTTACTTCGTATACTTTGTAAACGTGATATTGTTTTCCCTTCTTTACCGGTCCGCCGCCTTTTTTTTCTGCCATAGTTAATCAATCCTCAATATGATTTATTTCTTAGCCGCAGCAGCTGCTGCCTGCTTTGCCGCCTTCGCCTTTTCTTTTGCGGCTTTCTGGTCTGGTTTAGTCAGATGTCTCATGAGAACAAAATCATCTTCTATTTTCCTCATGACATCTGCATCATCGTAAACATATCCTTTGATTACCGCTCTTGATGAACCATAATCCGTATTTATTTTTCTTACAATAGTCATTTCTGGCTTTGATGAGAGTTTGTGCGATAAATCTTTCATAAGCTCAGGTCTTGAAGGAGTCTTACCCTCAAACACTATCTTTGCCTCAAAATAATGCCTTCGCATTAATGGCTCTTGATTTTTTTTAATAACCTCAACATCCATCTTATTTCACCTTTATGGCATACTCGCCCTTTAGATCAATATTTATTTTCTTTGCAATTGTAGAGTTCTGAATATCCATAAAATACATTCGACCCTGCCAATTAGTGCTGAAAGTGCTCCTCTTACATATAGGACAAGTCTCTCCATCAACGAATATCTTGCATTTCTTGCATGCTTTTTTCTTCATTTTTTCTTTTCCTCTTTTTTCTCTTCAGGAGCAGATGTCTCTTCTTCAATCCAGTCCTCTTTTCCGAGTCCCGATTGTCTCATTGTAAGTCCTATCTTTGGGTTTGTTGGATCCTTATAAGAAACCGCAATTATCTTAGCCTTGCATACGTCGCCTGCCTTTAGAGTATGCTTAGAATTTTTTCCTAATAGTACTCCGTCTTTTCCAAAGCTTACGAAATCATTCATCGTCTGACTTATATGTATCATACCTTCTATCGGTCCTATATTCATGAACGCGCCGAAATCTGCTACGTTAGTTATCTTTCCAGTAACTAACTCCTGCATTTCTGGCTTGAATGTAAGCAAAGTAAATTCAACGTTATAATGTGCGGCTCCATCGCCAGGAAGTATGATTCCTTGACCTACAGTATCTATTCCTGTTACATCTATCACAAAACCGAGATTCTGGCTAATGTAACCATTATACTTCTTTTTTATCTCCTGAACCAATGCAAGGTTTATATCATCGCTAAATGATACTGGAGGCACTCTTATATAGTCGTGTACTTTTGTTTTGTAATACATTTTATCACTCGAAATCCAGATATTTTTTTGATTTAAGGTTTATAAAGGCTATGCCCTTATGTTTTATCTTCAGGCGTCTTTTCAAGGCGAGGTCTTGTGTGCAGACTATATCCTTGTTAGTAACACCCTCTAAGATGAAATCATCTGTATAACCATGTATGGAATTATGAAGCCTTTTTAAGTTTTTTTGTTTTATAAGCTGTAAAGCTACCTTTGCGGCGTTTCTATCCTTGCGCTTTCCAGACGATATCTTCTCAAGCTCGTCAATAGTCGAATCAAACGCGAACATTTCGTATGGCTCTATCATGAGTCTATTCAATTCTGAGAATATATCGACCTTAAATTGCGCGGGAATCATCAAAAAATTCGTGTCCAATACGATTCGTTTCATATTCAAAAGAATTGACGAGCATTTATAAAGGTAGTTATAGTTTGGAGGCGAGTTTTATCTTCTTTTTCGAAATTCTTAAGACGTATTTCTCAGAAATTTTCGAGTAGTTCCTCAATTGAGGGTTTCGATGATAGAATTCATTAGGTCCCACAGAATATTTATAGGCTATCGAATGCAGCGTCTCTCTTCTAATAATCACTTATAATATGTATGCCACCTTCTCTTTTGCGGAAGGTCGCGCTTGCGCCCGAATCTCATAGAAAGCAAGGCACGGTATATCTTATCCAATCGTAGAACCTTCCTGTTTTCAAGATATTCTAAGACCACTCCGAACAAAAGGCTTAGAATCAAGACAAGTAGCATTGAATTGAGTAAGGATACCTCGACTGTTCCAAATGCTCCAAGAACAAGTATCATAACTCCAAGAAGCATCCCTTTAGGAGCTAAAGAGAGCAACAATTTATTCTCTATAGAAAAGTTCTCGAAGACAAAGTATATAACAACGAATCGTATAACTAAATATACCGCAAATATCACAAGAGACCGCCACAAGATTTGCCAGCTTAGCATCAATGGAACAGTGAAACCTATAATCAAGAATATCAACATCTCAAGACTCTTGAAAATGAATGGAGAAAAACCATATACTTGAGACATTTTTCTTACATAGCTATTTCCGAAGAATACTCCTAGTATCATCACAGCAAAAAGGCCTGAGCCGGATATCTGTTCAGTGAGTATATATGTGGCCAGAGCGACAGCAACAAGCCCTAATTCATGGGCACTGTCCAGATACCTATTTTTCATGCTCTTAAAAACTATTATTCCGACTATCACGCCCATAGCAAGCCCGATCAATATATACTTAAGGAAAAAGACAGTATTAGTGAATATATCATCAGGAAGCGTATAAAAAACTAGTAGGCTGAACGCAAAGAAAACTAAGAGTGGATTTGCAAGGTCTCCTTCTTCCTTCAATTGGTCGACCATAAAATATTCTATAGAAGACATTATTATCGCAAATATCATCGCGTTGAGGAAATTTATGCGAAGCAGAATTGTAGATATTGTACCTAGCACGAGTACATTGACGAATAATATTATGAAAAATATGCCTATAGTTGCCGGAGTGAACCTTATATTCTCCGGGTTCAATCTGACACTCATTTCGAATAGCAAAGTCACGAGAAGCAAAACATCAACAGCTTTTAGAAAGGCAGAATCGAATGCAAACAGCTTATCATTTCCAAGAGTCAGCAGCCCTAAAAGAATCCCAAGAAGTGTCAACGTCAGTTTGTATCCCGACTTGCTGCCCTCAGCCTTTCTTCTCAGCAGCAAAACTACAGAACCAATCAGTATCAACATAGCCAGATAGACCAGTTGACTTATGAGTACCATGCACACCTCTCTTCCTAACTCCTCATATAA
>CAZFVG010000090.1:0-4030 GCA_964522135.1 uncultured Methanosarcinales archaeon
GAATCATACATGGACGGGTGGTGGGATGTTAAGGATCTAGACCAATTCTTTTTTAAGATATTAAGTGCAAGATTAGACCAGCATGTCCCAAAGACTGTGTTCATAGCAGGAGCAATAAAGGCCGTATTATTCAACCAGCAGACAAGAAATAAATCAAAGGTTGTAGCGCAGGAACATTATGATATCGGTAATGAACTCTATACGAGGATGCTCGACAAAAATATGCAGTACACGTGCGGCTACTGGAGAAATGCAAAGACACTCGATCAGGCGCAGATTGCAAAGATGCGATTGATATGCGAGAAACTAGAGCTCAAGAAAGGAATGAAGATTTTAGAATTAGGTGGTGGCTTCGGAGGGCTTGCAAGATTCATGGCAAAAGAGTATGGCTGCGAGGTTGTGAGTTACAACATAAGTAAAGAGCAGATTGCATACGCTCGTGAATGGTGCAAGGGCTTGCCAGTGACATTTATCGAAGCAGATTACCGTGAAGCGCGTGGAACTTTCGATAGAGTAGTATCGATCGGTTTATGTGAACACGTCGGGTATAAGAATTATCACTCTTTTATGGAGCTTGCTAATAGATGCCTTAAGGATCATGGATTATTCTTGCTTCACACTATTGCCGGGAGCAAGTCGGTTGTAGTAACTGACCCTTGGACGAGCAAATACATATTCCCGAATTCTATGCTTCCGTCGGCAAAACAGTTAACAGCAGCATCCGAAGGTATATTCATGATAGAAGATTGGCATAACTTCGGCGCTGATTACGACAAGACTCTCATAGCATGGCACGCAAATTTTGAGAAGCATTGGAACGAGATAAAAGGGACGAAGCCTGTGTATACAGATAGGTTCTACAAGATGTGGAGATATTACCTGCTCAGCTGCGCTGGAGCTTTCAGATGTAGGAATATACACTTATATCAGCTGGTATTATCTAAGAATGGATATCCTGGCGGATACACGAGTATACGTTGAATCTGTAAAAAAGCAGAGAATCTATGATATATTTTATATTTTCTTTCTTCAATTAAATTCTGCTATGATTGGAACATGATCTGAGGCTTTCGTATCTATAGTTGATACATTTTTGTTCTTCAAACTTTTATAGAATATGTGATCAAGGCAGTGTGATGGATTCCACGAAGGGAAAGTCTTTATTCTTTTGCATTCATCGAACTTGAAATCTTCAAAGCCGTCCTCTGCATTGAAATCTCCTGACAATATAAATGGCTCCGTTGTCCTATTGAGAATATCTGCAATGTATCTTATCTGAGTATTCCTTGCTTTTGGAGTATATGCGAGATGGGTCACGAATATCTTTACATTTTTCTTATTAACTATTATAGTTGCCTCTCCTAAGAATCTTTTCTCTCCCTTCCCTGGAAGAGGATGGTTATAATGTTCGACTATCTTGTATCTGCTTATTATGCCATTGCCTTGATTCCCGAAACCAAAGACATCAAACGTCGGGAAGAAAACATAATCATAACCTGTTCCTTTCGCTATCTCTTCAGCCTGATTAATCGATTTAGTCCTGAATGATCCAGCGTCAATCTCTGTTAGAGTAATTACATCTATATCGTTATCTTTTATGATTTTGCCTACTGCATCGATAATGGCTGATCTGTGAGGCGTGAAGCTTTTCCAGAACCTTAATTGCTTTGGCCAGCTGGTATTCTGCATGCCCGATTCCAGATTATATGTCATAAGTTTCATGTAGCACTCACATACATTCAGTTCCTGAATTAAAAAATATTCCTATTTCAAGCGTAATTCCGCAACTAGTGGAAGATGATCAGAAACCTTAAGCTCTTCGAGGACGTGGCAATCTACCACCTCGAAATCTTGGCTATAGAATATATAATCCAGCCTTTTCTTTGGAGCCCATGATGGGAATGTCTGAGGGGTCTCTATCCTTTTCAATCGAGTACTCTTCAAGATATCGAGCTCCTTTTCGTTATGGGTGTTCAAATCCCCTGTGAATATTATCGGTCCGTCAATTTTATTTATCTCATCAACTACCTGTTCTAATTCTTTAACCCTGCTGAACTTCCCAAGAGCTAGTTGCGTTGTTATAACAGTCAGTGTTTTCCCATTGATTTTAAGTTTAGATACGCTCAAGTATCTATTCTCTCCTCTCGTCTTTAATTTTATATTTCTTGTCTCAAGTAGTTCATATCTTGTGAGTATTCCATTGCCCTGATTTGTAAAAGCCCACATGTGACGTACAGGGAAGAATACGTTATTCTTTAGGCTTGTAAGCTCAGATAGTATGCTCAGATAATTTTTTCCTCGCGTTCTGACAGAGCCTCCATCTATCTCCATGAATGTGCATATGTTCGCGTTCTCCTTATTGATGAGCTCAGCTATCTTCCATATAGTATTTATGTTGTGTGGAATGAAATATTTCCAGAAATACGCTGCATACTGCCAGTATCCTCTTGTTATGGAGGCACAATACTCTATATTGAAGCTCACCACTTTTATATTATCTGACATGCAATCTAAAATCAAGAAAGAGGTTAATAAAGTTTACGAAAAAAATTATTTGGAAATAAACTTTAGAATTTATTCATCAATCATTTCGATTTCAATATTCAATCCTTCTGGGATTGGAACTTTCATGACCAATCGAAGCGCTCGTTCATCGATGCCTAAGTCAATCAAACGCTTGTGGACACGCATCTCAAACCTGTCCCATGTTGCTGTACCGTTGCCGCATGGACCTTTTCTTGTGGTAATCTTCAGTTTCTTTGTTGGTAATGGTATTGGTCCTTTGATTACTACGCCGGTCTTTGACGCGACATCTTTGATATATTCACATGTCTGGTTGATCTTGTTGATGTCCGTGCTTGCTAGTTTGATTCTTGCCTTCTGCATTATTTGCTCCAATGGTGAACGGTTAGTTCATCATATCATAATAATAAAAAAATTAATTAAAAATTTATAATTGTTTCTTTACGACATCGATGCACATTCCTGCTGCAACTGTTGCGCCTGAGTCCCTTATTGCGAACCTTGACATCTGTGGTATCGTCTTATGAGTCTCGATGACCATTGGATGTGTTGGCTTGCACTTGACTATTGCTGCGTCACCATTCTTTATGAAGTCTGGGTGCTCTTTCAATGTCTCTCCTGTCATAGGATTCAATTGCTTTACAATCTCTGTGATTGTGCATGCGACCTGCGCTGTGTGTATGTGGAATACTGGTGTATACCCGATTGTTATGACGCTTGGATGGTTCAATACGACTATCTGCGCTGTGAACTCTGTTGCCACAGTTGGTGCATTGTCTGCTGTACCCATTACGTCTCCTCTCGCGATATCCTTCTTTCCGAATCCTCGGATTGACATACCTACGTTGTCTCCAGGGTTTGCCTCAGTTAATTGTTCGTGATGCATCTCTATGGATTTTACCTCTCCAGGTACTCCCTTGCCTTCTCTTCCTGGCACTGCGATGACCTTATCGTTTATCTTTAAGACTCCTGTTTCAACCCTTCCTACTGGAACTACTCCTATTCCTGTGATGTTATATACATCCTGGATTGGTAATCTCAATGGAAGCGCTGTTGGTTTCAATGGAACCTTTAAGTTGTTGATTGCTTCAAGCAAAGTTGATCCTGTATACCATGGCATCTTGTCTGATTTCTTGACGATGTTGTCGCCTTGAAGTTATGCGATAGCTATGAACTGTACGTCATCTACTTTCCATCCTGATGCCTTTAATAGTGCTGTTATGACCTTCTTTACTCCCTCGAATCTCTCCTGTGAGTAACCTTGCATGTCCATCTTGTTTACAGCAACGATTAATTGTCCTACTCCAAGAATCTTTGTCAATCTGCAGTGTTCGACTGTCTGTGGAGGTAATTCGGTGATACTCTCTGTACCCTTTATCTCGTTTGCACCACATACTAATACTGCTGCATCTGCTTGGGATGCACCTGTGTTCATGTTCTTTACGAAGTCGTTGTGACCCGGAGCATCGATTTTATTGAATTTATAATTATATGTATATAATTTCTT
>CAZFVG010000091.1:0-3996 GCA_964522135.1 uncultured Methanosarcinales archaeon
ATAATTTATAATGTGTATACATGAGGAATTTGGATATATTGTAATATTAATTATCTCATTTCCTGCGTTGGGAATAGGAATGTTATTATTAACTTTTAATCTTGTGTACTACCTAAAGAAAAACAATAAAGAATCGATAGGAAATTTTATTTTATGGATATTATTAATTTTCTTCGGAGCAGTTTTCATAATTTCATCGTTAGGTCTTATAAATGTTAGTCCTTTTGAGAGATGGGATATAGCAGGATGGTTTGCATGGCCATTTCAATTAATAATAGTAATTATGCTGATTGTACTCATAGTTGTTTTAAACAGAGATAAATAGAAAACATGTAATGGAAAAAATATTTAATTCTCCGACTAATACTTCTACAAGAGTATAAGCAATTCTTACAATTCTTCCACTAATAGGAATTTAAAGAGCTATTTAAATTTTGTTTTTAATAGAATATTTTGTTAGTTTTGTAATCAATTCTTCAAGATAGTATTTGGGTGCTGTTTTTTTAATTATTGCATCCTGAATAAATGAAATGGCGGTTTTATTTTTTTTACATATATTTAATATTACAGCATATATGGTGCATGGTTGATGTTTGCCTGTTTCTAATGTGTTTAGCATATCAATCAACACAGGTATGATTTTCTTCATATTAATATTACAAACTTGTTCCACTATTTTAGCATCTCTTTCGAACAATTCATCGCCATATAACATTACTTCATCATAGAATTTATTAATTATTTTTTGTTGCTCCATATTTAATAGACTCCTAAATTGCTGTAGGTTTGGTGTCTTTTGTAGTCTTAATTCTTTATTCAAAACAAACAAAATCCATTCATCAGAAAGATTTACTAAACTATGATAAAAGCCGACCCCATTTTCTTTCACAACAAAAAACTCTTGTTTTGATGATTTAATCTCTTCTTTATAATTTTCTCCTCCAACATAGGGATAGGGTATATCAGAGTTTATTTTCACATTACGAACAGTATAATATTGATATTTTACAATATTTTTTAAGAGATTGAATCCTGTCTTGTTAGGTTTGACTCCTCCTTTTATCTCTATTTTTGCCTTTCTAACTTCTGGATGAGGATTTGTCTCTTTGATTTCATTTGCAGTAAAACCTTTTGGAGGCAATAATATTATTCTTATGGCTTTATCTTCTGATTCTTTTTGTAAACGAATTATTATTGATGCAGGTCTTTTTATTATTTCAATAGCTTTATTCTTAAACAATACATTTATAGAGGATTTTACTAAAGTAGAATTGAGTATTGCCTCTAATGTAAATATTTCGGTCATGTTTTGTAGTAATTTAGCTAATTTATAATTTTTTTGATAAAACGAAACCTATATTCGAAGAGTATGACATCTCCTGACGCGCATTAAACATTTTTCCATTATTTAGGGAGTGTTAAGTTTATGTTGTTCTTAATTATTTTTTTTATGTAGAAGCGTTATCTTCTAGAACGTTTAGTCCTTTTATCATCTCTTCATTAAGCTTTTTTGTTCTATCTATGAGTTCCACTGTTAAGTTAGCAGAAGATGAAGCTTTATAGAATATATCGAGAATTCCTTTCATAACACTACTAAATGGAAGAAAGTCTATGAGTATTACAAGTGCATCAGAGACCACAGAGACGTATGCAGTTATTTTAGGAAGTATTCCTCTAATGTACTCTGTTTTTTCTGCAGTAGTTTTTATTAGAGAGTGTTTTTGTTCAAATTTTTTTAAATCATTTTCTAAAGATACTATAATACCTAGAACTTCGTTTTGTACAATATGTATACGCTTCTCAATATCTGAATTCATATCCTCAAGCTTTCTGTCCAATGCATGCTCTGTAATCTCCTCTTGATTCAGCTTCGCAAGATATTTCAGCGGCAGTCCATTGTTAAGAGCGGTGTTTATATCTATTATCTCTAATTTTAGGTTATTAATGCGTAGTTTCAATGTATGGAGAATTGTTTCATGATATTGAAACAATTCTTTACCACTGGATAATCTCGTGTCAGGAGTCATCCCTTGACTGATATTCCCCGAATGAATGTGTATTATAGAATGTAGCAAGTTTGTATACGGCAGTTCAGTATGCTCTTTTATAGCTAACAATCTCTTTACCTCAGATTCGGCCTTTTCATAATCGAATTTATTATTATCTTCTTTTAGTCTATTAATTACGATAACTTCTTCTGCCTCCTTGATTTTTTTGAAACATAAATCACTTCGCGCTTTCATCACTCTGCTTTCTTCCTTCATTTGATCAATCTTATTATCAAACTCTTGCAGCAAAAGTTTAGGATGCTTAGAAGAAATATCCATGCATAAAATCAAGTATAATAGTTTAAAAATGTTTCTACAAAACACAAAATCTATTAGCTCTAATCTTTAAATAGGATTTATAATGGTGCTGCCCACGCTATTATTCTATAATTCAGCATTTTTCGTATTAGAATTAACAAATGAAAAATGTTGTAGACGGTTTGTTCTTCATAATCGGAGAAAATAAGACGAGCCCCTGACGAGAGTTGCACTCGTGACCTTCGGTTTACGAAACCGACGCAATAGCTACTATGCTACAGGGGCGTGATATCAGAATGAATAAACACTTTATAAATTTAATTTTGTTTTTATCTCCGAAGTCGAGAGTTTTCCCTGGCATCCTTTGCATATAGGATATTGCTTTTTTCCATAAGTGTATATAGTGCCAACGATTTTGTTCATAAATGTCGTCTCTATTTTAGAACTGCAGATGGAACATTTCATTTTCTTATGACTAATTTTCCTTTCTTAGGTTTCATTCCATCATCGACCTCTTTGGTCTCGAAGTCTTGTAGAAGTTTCTCAATCTGGTCGAACATCTTTTTGACATCTGTAAGGTCAGTTTCAAGTTCCCATGTGGTCTTGTTGTCTTTCTTCTCGTTGTTCACTGCGATGTTCATCTTGTTCGCGAGTTTTTCGAGAAATTCAAGCGAATCTATCATACTTTGCTTATCCTTGAATGAGCCCTTTTTGAGAAGTCTTCTTATCTCTTCAAGGCTATCTCTTTCGTATTTCTCAAGCTCATATGGAGTATACGCCCTGTCCTTGAGCTGGGTTTCAGATACTGATTTTAGATAATCTTCTGTTAATGGCATGATTATATAGAATGTTGCTTATTTTAATAGTTTATGATTTGTCTCTAGAATTCTCTTTTTCAAGCAGTTCCTTTATGCGTGGCCACTGCTCTTCAGCTAGTATGTACCCTACGCAATTTTTTGAGCCGCACCAGCATGGATGGTGTTTGAAATCGTATGGGTCTTTCTCGTTTATCTCGTAACCGTAATTGAATGTTATCTCGTCGCCTTTCTTTATGTCTGCTATTGTGTCTATCCATATCTTGCCATCCTCTATGTTTACCTCGCAGTTCGGGTTGCAGCTGTGGTTGATGAATTTTGGATCGTTGCTTGGGATGTCTCCGTCAAGGTCCCATTCATCGTCAATCTCGAAGATATATGTTGCGGCGTTATTTTTCTTATCATCTTTGTATTTATTGAATGTTTCTGTCTCAATCATCGTTCCCATCTCTTTTGTGATCTTTATACCTATATATTCTGCGACTCGCGTCCCTTTTGGTATGTCTTTTCTTGCGAAAACACCGTGACGGTGGATGTCAGAATTCATGACGGTTATATACTCATTACTGATTGGCTTATCGTTTTTTTCTTTACTGTTGTTCATCTTATCCTTGCCTCACGAAGTATACAAATATAAGGAATGCCGCTACTATTACGGTTGTGAAATATGCCTTCCTGTTCCATGCGTATATCTTTGCCCCGTCAAAATTCATGAATGGAATCATGTTGAACAGCGCTAGCCATGCATTTATCAGGTATCCTGATACTATTATCTCTGAGAGCAGATTACTACTTATGTTTATGAATAGCAATGGCAGAAGAAGTATTGCAAGTATTATATTTGTTAGCGGTCCTGCAAGGCTTATCTTGCCGTT
>CAZFVG010000092.1:0-3992 GCA_964522135.1 uncultured Methanosarcinales archaeon
TATTTTCTGTATCGGATTCACCTATACCTATAAGCGCTATTCCACCATTGCCCATCACTGCACGAACATCAGCAAAATCTAAGTTTACAAGTCCCGCTCTTGTTATGAGTTCAGCGATTCCCTTGACCGCATTCGTCAATATCTCATCAGCGACCTTGAATGCAGTATGTAATGGCAGGTCTGGCGCGAGTTCTATCAATTTATCATTTGGAATGACTATTAGCGTATCGACGTGTTTTTCCAAGTTATCAAGACCGAACATCGCATTTTCGTATCTTCGATGACCTTCCATACTAAATGGTACTGTGACGATGCCGACTGTGAGTGCGCCCATCTTCTTTGCAATCTCTGCAATGACTGGAACGCTTCCCGTCCCTGTTCCGCCGCCAAGACCACATGTCAAAAATACCATGTCCGCGCCCTGCAGTAAATTCTTTATCTCGTGCTCCTGCTCTTTTGCAGCGTCTTCTCCAATCTTCGGTATGCCGCCAGCCCCGAGTCCCTTCGTCAAGTCCTTTCCTATTAGAATTTTCTTGTCAGCTGTAGTATATAATAAATCCTGTGCGTCAGTATTGACAGCAATAGTCTCTGCACCAACGACCCCGACTTCAGAAATCCTGTTGATTGTGTTATTACCTGCGCCACCGCATCCGACAACTTTTATGGAGGCCTTCTGCTTTGAGAGCATTTCTTCGAGCTCTGCGTCTATGACATTCCTCTCAGTAGGTTCCTTAGAAACGAGTTTTGGGTTCACACCCTGATGAATCTTATCCATGAATAACCACCTTAATTAAAATATAATATAACCACTAGAGAATTGTCGTATTTAAAAATTTTAAGAATTAAGCTTAGAACGCGAAAGGATTAGAATAATTCTATATGATCAAGTATATTATTTTTTGGATGGCACTGTCTTGAATTCGGTCGCCGCTTCACCTAGTTCTGTATGGGTGCTATGGACATACAATTTTACCTGAAGAGCATGGTTTCCGGGGTTTAATCTGACGATATCTTGAAAGACTTCTATGAAGTCTCGTTCATTAGCAGAAGCGTTGCTGAACGCCGTAAAAACTTTACCATCAATCAGGACGACATAGTCAAATTGCTTTGGATGATCCAAATCCTTTCCCCTGACATGAAAGAGTATTGTCAATGAAGAATCATCCAGGTCATATTCAGAATGGCGCGTAGGTACAACAATATCGATAAGATTCAGTCCTCTAGATTTGTGTCCATGAGAAGAGAATCCGATATTCGTATTTAAAAATTTTAAGAATAAAAAGAATTTAAGAATTAAAAATATAAATTTACTTGAACTCTATATCATTAACATCTGAGAGTCTCTTCAATTCATCAAGTATTGGTTTTGATACGTCTTCCGGTATCTTTGTCTTGAAACTTACAGAGGCTTTTCCATCGACGAGTTCTACCTTATCAAATGGTAATTGAAGGATATTCAATGCTGTCTCTATCTTTGTCTTAGGGTCTGTTATCACGCCCTTCAATGTGACAGCGTATGTTATATCCTGAGAGCTTAATGGATGGTTGAAATCAACTATTACGCGACCGCCGTTGACCGTTCTTATGACTCCCCTATGTCCGTCTAATTCTACCTCAAGTCCCGGCATCGCCTGGATGTTGCTCTTTCTGAATTCAGCTATTGATATAAGCCTCAATAATTTTGCATCCTTTTTTCCAAATGCGTTCTCTGGAGTTAATTCTACAGTATAGCTCCCTGGTTCTTTGTCTACTACGAACGCGTCAAGTCCTTTGACCATGTGGCCTTCACCGACCTTGACTATCATCGGCAGATACTTTACGTCCTTATTGTAGATGTCGTGCTTTTTTGCATCGCTCTCTATAGTCGTATCAAAAACACTGCCTGTGCTTGTTATCTTTGCCGTGTAATCGAGTTCAATGAAATCTCCTTTCTTTATCTTTTCATCCATTATAATTACCTCGATGAAAGGATTAGAAGTTTATTTAAAAATTTATTTAAAAAAGCTTGTTTGTAATATTAGGGTGATTATTGCCGCAACGATTATCGGACGTAAAAGATTATCTCTTCTTCAGAAGCATTATTGAGGCGGCATCCTCTCCACCGTGAGCAGTCGAATGTATCATATACATGAATTCATCAACCGGGTATGTATGTCTTCCGCCGCTTAAATCCCACTTAGGGTCGTTCACTTTGACGAATCCATCACCAATCCCTACTACGACGTTTGCATGAAAATTAAAGTCCGGTTTATCATTCCAAAGAAATCCTGTAGTTACAAAAGCTATCAATGGCCGTTCATTCATTATCTCGTCAGTTATATCTTTTATTGATGGTATGCGTATAGTTACTATCCCGCCCTTTTCCATGAATTCGACAAAATATTCTATCGCTTTTTTTCCTATTGCAGTCTCCGCTGTCGGTGCAATCTGCCTGAAATGTTCCATCAATTCCGTCTGTGTCTTATCTCTTGATTTCCTTGCGATTATCATAGGATTCATCGTTATTATCTCTGCGTCGAACCCGTTATCAAGGAAATACGAGCCTACCTGAGGCATTATGACCCCTTCTTTAGGATCAACGTAAACATCTCTTTTTATATCGTCTACTGTCTTATCTACACCGTAATATTTTAATATCATGCGAACGCTAGCTATCACACAATCCATAGAATCCTTATCCTGTGTGAATAACGGTACATCGAGAGTCTTTTCAGCCATTTGTTCCACATTAATCAATCAGAGAAGCATATACTTAAATTTTTCCATTTACGATTCTAGAATATCGTACGACTATGCGCCAGAGCTTAGACGCTTTTCGATTTTGCACAATCGACTATTTTCTGAACGACCTGTTCGGCAGTTATGTTCGATGTATCAATGACCAAGTCGTAATGTTTTGGATCGCGATAATTCTCTATCCCATACCATTTTTTATATCTAACCTTATCACTATCATCCCTGTCCTTTGATAACCTTCTTATTATTTCTAAAGGAGAATGCTGTGATTCACTGTTACGCTCAGGATTATTGCTGTCTTTTTTTATCCTTTGTGCAGCCTTGTCGAGCGATACATTCAGGAATACTTTTACAGAGTAAGGTATGAAATAGTACGCAAGCCTGCCCTGAACGACAAAATTATCTTCTGTCTTACCTAGATTTTCAAGATATGAATCAGCATCCTTATCGGTGAACGATTCTGTTTCCCCTAACTTATTGAACTCTTCAATGGTCATCCCACGCTCTGCAGCCATCTTCTTCCTCAATGTTCCTATGTCGTAGAATTTATACATAAGTTTCTCGGCAAGGGCTTTCCCGACAGTTGTCTTTCCTGAACCTGCAAGGCCTGATATTGTGATAATCATGTTCTTGAAATTCAGTTCTGATATAAAAATGTTATCCGAGAGAGATATTACCTAAAAATTTATAAAGAACATATTATTACATATATCATAATTGTGGGGTGTACGTTATATGACTAAAGATATTCAGCCAATATTCATTCTTCCAGAAAATACTCAGAGAAGTACAGGCAAGAACGCGCAGCGAACAAACATTATGGCTGCAAAGCTTGTTTCTGACATTGTTAGAACTACTCTTGGCCCAAAAGGCATGGACAAGATGATAGTCGATTCTATGGGTGATGTTATAATAACGAATGACGGCGCAACGATACTCAAAGAGATGTCGATAGAACATCCAGCGGCAAAGATGCTTGTAGAGATTGCAAAAACCCAGGAATCGGAAGTCGGCGACGGAACGACTACAGCAGTCGTTCTTGCAGGCGAATTATTGAAGCAGGCAGAAGTATTGCTCGATCAGAACATTCATCCAACGGTCATCGTCAAAGGTTATAGGATAGCCGCCGAAAAAGCATTACAGATTCTAGAATCTATGTCTAAGCCAATAACAGATACTGATATAGACCTATTGAAAAAGATAGCAATAACAGCAATCACAGGAAAAGAGGCAGAAGCGGCAAAGGAATTATTATC
>CAZFVG010000093.1:0-3988 GCA_964522135.1 uncultured Methanosarcinales archaeon
GGTTCAACTACCTATGGCGCACCATCGTCTGTTTCTTTAGAGTTCGTCGCACATGGTTTGGATGCCCAGAAAGTTGCCTTGGCTCTTGGCGAAGTATATTTGAAAATTTCTTCAAGACTTGTCTACACTTCATTAGTTTCAAGCCTTGATCCTATCTCAGAATCAGGAATAAATCTTGGAGAAGACATGGAAAACAGCATCTCTGTGATAGCGACTTCAAATAGAGTAAAGATATCTTCAGAACAGAAGATCCTGCCGGGAGGAGTAGACCCCGAAAATTTTCTAAGAGAATTCTGTAAGACATTCCTTAAAGAGGAACCAAAGATTTAAAATAAATTAAAATAAAAAATATATTATCAAAGATTTATTTCAATCCCGCTTCTTTCTTCAATATTGCGACCTTATCAGTTTTTTCCCATGTGAAGTCAGGATCCTCTCTTCCGAAGTGACCGTATGCTGCCGTCTTTTTGTATATTGGTCTTCGAAGTTTCAACTGGTCAATTATATCCTTCGGTTTTACTGGGAAATTTTTCCATATGAGCTCGACTATTTTTTCTTCAGGAATTTTCGATGTCCCGAATGTATCGACGAATATTCCCATAGGTTGGGCGACACCGATTGCATATGATAATTGGACTTCGCACTTGTCGGCGAGTCCTGCTGCGACGATATTTTTTGCGATGTACCTGCACGCATATGCTGCGCTCCTATCGACCTTTGAAGGGTCTTTTCCTGAGAATGCTCCGCCGCCGTGTCTTCCCATGCCGCCGTATGTGTCTACTATTATTTTTCTTCCCGTAAGTCCAGAATCTCCTTCAGGACCTCCGATGACGAACCTTCCTGTAGGATTAATAAAGAATTTTGTATCCTTATCGATGTAGCTTCCACAGACTGGCTTTATGACCTTCTCCATTATCTCTTTTTTCAATTCAGCCTCCGGTTTATCGTCTACATGCTGCTGTGATATTACGACCGCCTGTATCTTTTTTGGCTTTCCATTGACGTATTCGACTGTGACCTGTGATTTCCCATCCGGACCTATACCTTTGATTATCCCCTTTTTTCTGACTTCTGACATCTTCATAGTTAGCTTATGAGCCATCATTATAGGCAGAGGCATGAATTCTTTAGTGTCATTACATGCGTATCCGAACATCATTCCCTGATCTCCTGCGCCTTGCTCTTTGAATGCTCCTTCGCCCTCTGTGACTCCCTGACTTATATCAGGGCTTTGGGCATGGATGGCGACCCACACGCCGGCATCATCACAATCAATTCCGAACCTCGGATCAGTATATCCTATCTCTTTCAAAGTATTTCTGACTATCTTTTGAACATCAGCATATCCCTTCGTTGTTACCTCTCCAGCAACATGAACGCTTCCAGTCGTTGTGAGACACTCGACTGCAACCCTAGAACTAGGATCCTGCCTTAATAGCTCGTCAAGGACAGCATCGCTCAATTGGTCACATATCTTATCAGGATGACCCTCTGTAACACTTTCAGACGTAAATACATAATTTTTTGTCATATTATCACCACACCAATATTAGTTTCTTATGCCTCTTTACCATAATCAATTATAAATTTTATTAAACAGCACTAACTAGTAACGCTAAATTTTTAAAAGATTTAACTAATTAGGTAATATGTTCCAGAATATACCTGCGGATAAAGTTCTCGATGTCGTGAAACAAGGTCCTACGGTCCCTGCTAAGGTTGCAAAGGTCGTTGGCGGAGACACAATGATAGTTGGGGCGATACTCTCAACATTGATAAGTCAAGGAACAGTTAAGGTCTCAACGATGAAGATGGGCGGCTCTCCATTATATTATATCCCTGAACAAGAGGACAAATTGGAGCAATTCACGTCGCTTCTCAACGAGAAAGACAGGCGAACGTTTCAGCTCTTGAAGGATAAGAAGGTTTTGGGGGATTCTGAGCAGGACCCTTTGATAAGAGTGTCTTTAAGAGCGATAAAAGACTTTGCCAAACAATTCGAGTTCGAGTATGGTGGCAAAAAAGAGATATGCTGGAGATATTTTTTGGTCCCAAAAGAAGAGGCTCTTGGTATTCTCGATTCTCTCGCATCTGAAAGAAAAGATAGGCAATCCGCAGAGATTAAAGAGACGGAACGTAAAGAGGCGTATATTGAACCTACACCAATAGAGATATCTATAGGAAAACCAAAGGCTCATGAAGAACATACAAAAATTGTCGCGGCACATGCGGAATATACTGAAAAAACTTCGAAAGAGGATTTCTTAAGTTCGATAAAAACATATCTATTATCTAGGAAGCTAGATATAATAACTGCCGAGAAGATAAAGAAGTCAGAATATTCGTTAGTCCTGAAGAATCACGATACTAATGAATACATATATTGCAAGGCAAAGGATAAGAAATCGATAAATGATGGAGACTTAGCTTCTGCATATGTCTTCGCTCAGAACAAGAAAATGACATGCATGTTCTTAACTTCAGGGATCCTCACTAAGAAAGCCTCTTCAATAGTCGGAAAAGAATTCCCTGGAATGATAATAGAACATATGAAGTGAGTTTGTTTGCGGATTCTGTTTTTCTATACTCTTCAATAAACTATATAAACATTCAGCCTATTCAGTATGTATGGAAGAAATCCGCGGCAAGATGATAGTTACGCCATGGGAAGTTAAGGGAAATATAGATTATGATAAACTCATAAAGGATTTTGGTGTCTCAAAGATAGATGATGCGCTTCTCCAAAGAATACAAAAACACACAGGCAAATTGCATCCATTCCTCAGACGAAACATATTCTTCGCCCATAGGGACTTAGACTTTATACTTGACGAGTACGAGAAGGGTCATAAATTCTTTTTATACACCGGCAGGGCTCCATCAGGGCCGGTGCATATAGGTCATCTTGTGCCTTGGATGTTCACAAAATGGCTGCAGGACAAGTTTGATGTTGAACTATGGTTCCAGTGGCCTGATGAAGAGAAATTCCTTTTCAAAAAAGACCTAAGCCTCAAGGATACGGAAAAATATATGTACGATAACATGCTTGATGTGATAGCTTTAGGCTTCGACCCAAAGAAGACTCATTTCATAATCGATACAAAACACGCAGGGATAATGTATAAAGAAGCACTTAAGGTTGCTAAATTGATAACATTTTCGACGGCTAAAGCCGCATTTGGTTTTACGAATGACCAGAACATAGGCGCGATATTTTATACGTCGATGCAGGCAGTTCCGGCATTTCTGCCTTCTGTAATATATAAGAAAAATATTCCGTGTCTCATTCCACATGCGATAGATCAGGATCCTCATTTCCGCGTCTCAAGAGACGTAATCCCGAAGCTCGGATACTACAAGCCGGGCTCTATTCAGTGCAGATTCCTTCCAGGTTTAGGTGGTATGGCGGAGGATGGAAAGATGTCGAGCAGCCTCGCAAATACCACAATATTAACGACTGACGACGCTGAGACCGTAAAGAAAAAGATAAATAAGTATGCGTTCAGTGGCGGAAGGGACACTGTAGAAGAGCACAGAAAACATGGCGGGAATCCAGACATAGATGTCGCATATCAATGGCTCACCTTCTTTGAGGAAGATGACGAATTGCTAAAGAATATATATCACGATTACAAGTCAGGACAGTTGCTCAGTGGAGAGATAAAGAAATTATTGATAGATAAACTTAACACATTCTTAGCGGAGCATCAAAAGAAGAGAGAGATAGCAAAAAAACACATTCATGAATTCATATGGGATGATAAGAAATGATAACAATAATATCTGATTTCATATTGCTTGTGTTGATATTCTACGTATTCTACGGACTGTTCAACTGATTATGCTCCGTCTGGCTCACTAGTCACCCTTGAACAAACTTTAAAAACATCTGTGCTATCCAAGATGTATGGGTACAAAGATAACTGAATTGATGCAGACAAAGGAATTATCTATAGCGGATCTCACGGGCAAGACGATTGTAGTCGAT
>CAZFVG010000094.1:0-1843 GCA_964522135.1 uncultured Methanosarcinales archaeon
ATAATTCGTTCTCCATGTTATCATGAAGGGATTATTATTTAAAAATTTAATCATTATTTGTCATTTATAAGTGGCAAACTAAATATGATTTGTGGAAAATTCAACTGTACAGAATGAGAATAAGATTTTCTTATCTTCTATACAAAATTCATTTTTATCTGAGCTGATTCTCTAATTGTGTATGGTCCAGTACGATAAGCTTCTATAAGCTCTTCAGAATGTCTTATATCACAATATATCACTGAATCAGGAGTATGTATTTGTGATTTCTTGTCTGGTCTGATGTATAATTGGTTTCTAGGAATAGTTATATTTTCTTTTGAAGAAGTCTGTGGCAATCCTTCAAATGCTGACATTTGTTCATTACCTAAAGTAACATTCTTAGATTTCGCTGTTGGAGGATTAGGGTTCTTAGATCCTAGCACTCTGAACGCAGCAGTTATTTGGCCTAAGCCATTACCGTTATAAACTTTATCATCAAAAGCTGTGAATGCGTGTATATACTCCCAATCAAATAACCAAATCTCTCTTTTTCCTATTGTTGTCTGTATACTATCTTCAGTGATTTCTGATATTGGCTTCTTTAATTCAAATGGCATGAACGCCCAAAAAAATTTATAGCCAGGAAGAGTTTTCGGATAACTATATATCTGATGTACTCCTATCTTAAATATACACCCTTGTTCACCTTGGAGATTATCTGTGCTTGAGCCTTTCAATTCTATTGCTATTTTTCTTTTATGATCTACAAAATCTATACCATAAGAACTGTTGTTCAGTGGAACCCCAAACAATCTATACATATATTCCCTATTGACTCTTTCTGCTAGAGTATTGAACGAGTTAGCATCCATTGTACTATTTGAGAATAAGTATTATTTTAAAAAATTGATTATTTCGTATAGCTCTGCCTGTAGATAAAAATTTTTGCCTTCACTTTGATCGTTGGGGGTGATGAGTGAAGGCAAAGAATTACATCCATAACGGAACGTGAGTCTAATTGTGTGAGATTCTTTGCTAATATAAAAATAAAAAAAATAAGTATGAGTTTTATCTCAATACTTCTATTCCGAGTTCATCAGACATTCTCTGTCTGTTTGCTTTGGCCTGTTTTGGAGTTGTTTTTCCAAGTATCCATGGACTCTTTACGCCAGTAATGATTGTCATTACTGTTAATTTGCCTTTCATGCTTTCTGATACTCTTGCTCCCCATATGACGTTTGCTTCTTGATCCATTGATTCTGTTACAAGTTCGCCGACTTTGCTGATTTCGTCTAGGGTCATGTCTGGGCCGCCTGATACGTGTATGATTGCTCCTGATGCTCCTTCGTAGCTGATGTCGAGTAGTGGGTTGCTTAATGCGCCTTTTACTGCTTCCTCAACTCTGTTGTTTGTGTCCGATGCGCCAACTCCTATTGCTGCAACTCCTCCATCAGTCATTATTGCCTTGACATCTGCATAGTCAAGATTTACAAGCGATGGTATTGCAATTGTCTCTACAATTCCTTTGATCATTGTTGCGACTAACTCGTTTGCTACTGCAAATGCTTGTTGTACTGGCAAATTTCCTGCAATCTGTACGAGTCTGTTGTTATCAATCACTATCACTGTATCCGATACCTGCCTTAGTTGCTGCAATCCGAATTCCGCTTTATCGACGCGTGCCCTTTCTATCTTAAATGGCATTGTTACTGTTCCGATTACGATTGCGCCCATATCCTTTGCTGTCTGAGCTACTACTGGGGCTCCACCTGTTCCTGTTCCGCCGCCCATTCCTGCACACACAAACACCATGTCCGAGCCTTTAAGTGCATCCTTTATTTCCTGAATGCTCTCTTGTGCC
>CAZFVG010000094.1:1853-3976 GCA_964522135.1 uncultured Methanosarcinales archaeon
TCTGTACCTCTCTCCGGGAATCCTCCACATCCAAGTCCTCTAGTAACGTCTTTTCCTAGTAAGAATTTTCTGTCCGCTTCCATCAAATTTAGATGTTGCTGGTCAGTATTGCAGGCAATTATTTCTGCTCCTTTAATGCCTTTCTTGTATAGCCAGTTAACCATATTGTTACCGGCTCCGCCAACTCCAATAACTTTTATATTGGCTTGGCCAACCTCAACCTGTTCATATCCGTCTTTATTTGTTTTCACGAAGTCCATTTTAGTCGTCCCACAGTATAGGGCCCCCTTTTATTTTTTTTTGTTGTATGATTATCTTGCAAATGTATTTTGCAAAATATAGTTTTAACTATCATAATGCTTATATATAACCTTAAACAGTCTACTCCTTAGAAAAAGATTTTATCGCCAAACGTTTATCTTGCTTTTCGCCAAAAAAGCTTGATTTCGCATGTGTTAAAGTTTTCGCCAAAAAACTTTAATTAGTTCTTTATTCTATTAAACTAATATATAAAGCTTTCTGTATACAAAAATCTATATTAGAATGTCTCATTCAGAATGATTGTATTATATAATATGTTTCAGAGAATATGTTTTATGATTTTTTTGTTCTTATTTTAATCTTTTTTTCGACTCAATATGATACTTTAGAGTTAAAATCAAAACGAGCCGTGAGCCTATTGCTCCAAAAACAAAACTTATAATGATTATCCATGAACTAATAATCATTCCATATATTAGCCATGTGATGGTTCCCAAATTAAATATTATATAGTTTAACAGCAGATGTTTTTTGCTGACCTGCTTTTCAGGATTTTGTATACTTGAGGATAATACCCGAGTGATATTATCACTCCCATTATTGATGCTAGAATCTCAATTATCATCTATCTCACATATTTAATTTCTCTATAATTCATACCCATATCTTTTGTGCGCTCTATATCTTTCTCTTTTAGGCTTGTTTTCCTAAGTAACGTTCCTGTTTTGAGATCAATTTTTTTGAGAAGGGACTCTTCCATCTTTAGAATATCTTCTTCTTCTTTGAATATGTCGCTTAGAATTTTGACGTTCTTTTTGTCGCCAAGGATTTTCTCATCTTCTTTTTCTATGAAATCAATCTGTTGCTGCCATAATGGTTCCATAGCTTTAAGCAATCTCATAAGCTCACTTAGGTCCATTAGAGTATCCTTTTCTAATTGGCCAAGCTCTGTGCTGTCTTCGCTTGTTGTCAAGCCTTGCAATATGCTAATGCCTTTTATGCAACACTTCTTCTCATTATCGTTTGCAAGCTCATCCTGATCAAACATCCCCTCTAATTTCTCAATCTCTTTTCTTAATGCTTGAAGAGTATCTTTGTTCTGGTTCTTAAGAAACTCTAGGTAACTTTTAATCTTATTATTGTGATTTGCTAAAACCGTTTGGAAAGAGTTTATCATATCATCAAGGTCAGAATCAAGTCCCTTGAGCTTATCAACGCTCTCATGATAGTACTTTCTTGCATCTTTTTTCTTCTTCAGGCCAAAGAATCCCTGATATATGTGCTCATCTATTCTCATAATGGACACCTAGCAGAACTTACATAAATAGTTTACTGATTGGCATAAAGAATAATCTTGTCGCATGGCTATTTTATGTATCCACCTTTCTGCAGGTTCCATAGTTTTCTATATTCGCCTTTTTGCTTGATCAATTGATTATGCGTTCCTGATTGGACTATTTTTCCTTTTTTCAAAACGATTATTGTATCAGCATGCATTATTGTTGATAGCCTGTGGGCTATTATTATGCTTGTCCTATTCTTCATCAACCTCTTTAGATCGTTTTGTATCTCATATTCTGTTTCGCTATCAAGACTTGAGGTGGCTTCATCAAGCACTAAGATTTTTTTATTCGCAAGTATAGCTCTTGCTATACTCACGCGCTGTTTCTCTCCACCGCTAAGCTTTACTCCTCTTTCACCTACGATGGTATTTTCTTGGTTCGGGAATTCCTTGATTATCTTGTCTAATTGGGCGAATTTGATTGCGTCCATTATCTCCTGTTTTGTAGCTTCTGGCCTAGAAAATGCTACATTGTTGTATATCGTATCATCAAAAAGGATACATTCCTGAGGTACAATGC
>CAZFVG010000095.1:0-3942 GCA_964522135.1 uncultured Methanosarcinales archaeon
GGGCTATCACAAGAAAAATTCCGGGCTATTACATTCTCAAGCACAAGAAGATAATAGCTCGGACACTTCGAAAAATATATATACTAATCTCAACAATTCTTTTGTATGAGAAAGCCATTTAAGAAACATTTGAATACTATTGATGTAGAAAGTGCACATGGTGGAAGTGGAAGAAGACAATTGATATTATCAAAAGATGATCCGATTTCATCCCAACTGCATGCAATGACAAAAGGCTTTCTGACACCAAAGGGAGTTTTTGATTGGCACATTCATGAAGATATTGATGAATTCTTTTTTGTAATAAAAGGAACTGGCGTAATACAATTTGAAGATGGCACAAAGTTTGAATATGCTAAAGATGATCTAATCTATATTCCTTCAAATGTAAAACACAGAATCGAGAATACTGGTGAAATAGAAGACGAATTCTTTTTTATTAGATTAAATCATTGATAGGGTATGAACTTTAAAGAATAAATGCCTCTTCAGAGTTAAGAAGTAGACCCCTGAAGCGAGTACGATAACTACTAGCCCGCCCATCAACCCACCTGCGGTGTTACTTTTGCGGACAACTTTTAAAAGTCAGAATTGTATCTGGGCTATCTATTTTTTGGAAATTCTTTTGGTAGAATTATTTCTATATTTCTGAATCTTTTTAATTCTAGGAGATGTTTGTCGTATGTTATTATGTATTGTGCATTTGCTGCAATTGCGCACTCTATTATCTTATTATCTGTTTCATCATCTTTTATTATACTTATCTTTTCTTGAGGTGTAACCATTTGGAATATCTTTAATATTTTTGTTGTTGCTTCTATAGTTTCTTGCTCTGTAAATTTGAAGTCTCTTTGCAGTACTTTCTGATACTCAACTACGATTGGCATAGAAACATATAGATGTGCATTAATATGTATCAAATGAAACAATAATTTCTGCGCTTCACTATCAGTCCAAAGAGTTGCAGAGAGCAACGCATTAGTATCCAATACTATATTCATTTTCTGCGTGCCCTTGCCGCTATATTAAGTATATCCTTCTCTGTAATTCCTTGTGCTTGTAAACGTTTCTTACTTTTCTCTGCTAATACTCGTAAATCATTCATCATTGATTCTTTCGATGGCTTAGTTATCCTTTTAAGAACCAACGTATCATGTTCACCATATACTGCAAACAATGATCCTTCATCCATTCCTAAATGTTCTCTTAAACTCTGCGGTATAACAATTTGTCCCTTAGACGACATTTTTATAGTTTCAATATCCATTTTAACCTCCAATAATCTTACAGTAAGACAAACTTACTTATAAAGTTTACGGATATACAGCCCCGCCCAATTACCATACCAAACTGTGCTATTCGCGGACTCCGATTATTGTTTTGTGGATCAACTAGTTCTCTCTTAGTTGATCATTCGTTGTTTAATTGTTGATATACTCTACACAGTATTTATATACTTCATTCTGTTATTATAAATTAATGGGGTTTAGGTGAACATTATGACAAGACTAGTTGAGGTTCTTATCATAACAGATAAAATATATTCAGTGTCAGGAATTATACCGTTAAATAAAGAGATATCCGCTCTTGACATGAAGGGAGAGCCTTAGATATAGACTAAGGATGAAGATAATAGTCTTAAATAGGAGGTCAATTAGATGGAGATAATAGTCTTAAATAGGAGACGGTTTGACGCATTAGAGGAAAGAAAAATAATAGCTTCAGCTTCCGATAAATTGGCAATAACAAACTTAAAACTTATGGATCAACTATATTTTGAAGCATGGAATAAAAAAGATTGGGAAATGTTCAGAAGACTGCATACAAAAAATGTAGTCGTTATTAATATCGACGGCACAAAAACTATCGGTATTGATGAATACTTGAAAAATATTAAACAGGGTCTTGATACCTTTAAGAGTCTAATCGTTAAAGCGCACCCTATTAGAATCGGTTCTGATAATTGGACATCGACAGTGGGAGAAATAGAGTTAACAACGCAAGATAATAAAAAAATAACGAGTTTAATGTGCACTGCCGCACGTTGGGAAAATAATCAAATAGCAGAAGAACATCTCTCCCAAAACGGAAATGCGCTAATAGAGTATATAACTAACAGTTATACTTAAAGTTTAATCAAAAGGTATGTTAGCATACAAATAAATATTATATAAGTAAATACGATATAAATAACCTCAAAACATGATTCTTCAACAGAGAACATACAATGTACAATGATAAAAAAAAGAAACACCATAAAAAATATTAAGCATGATTTCGAAGAAATAGAACATACGTTCATAAGAAAACGTTGGAATGATGCACTTGAGCGCTCAGTACAACTAGCAACACTTGGATCAATAGCACTTCTAGCTGCTAGCTCTTTACCGAATATTAATCAACAAATTACAAAAACACATCCTATGATGATTCATCTTCTTCTGATTGGCGCGCTACTACTCGTATTCTGTGCAAGTGCAGTATTAATCTCAGCTTTTGTCAAAAAACAAAAATATACCTATAAAATACTAAATGATATAACCCGCATTGCGGCAGTTATAGGCATGATATGCTTTTTCTTAGGAGGAGTACTAGCTGTTATGTATCTGGTATTCTAAGATAATAAGAAGGAGGAAGAGAATGGATGATAATATTCCAGTAACAAGACTTGATGATATTCCAGTAACTAGACTAGATTATATCCCAATCAGAATCCTGGATGATATACGATCAACGATGAACCCGAAAGCGCCCGTTAATAAAATATTCATATTAGATAAAAAGAGAAGAAATATCGCAAAAAAACGGAATATAATACATTCTAGAATGGTGTGATGAAGTGTGATTGTCGGCTGAAAATACGGAAAACATCCGAAAATGTTGTCCGCATTTGTAACAAAAGAGATGGTAGCCCACCCAGAGACGGACTAACGAAACGTCGACGTGGAAATCAATTGTTGTCCGCAAAACCGCGGGGTTCGAACAAAAACATCCGAATCCGAACAGGACTCTCAAAATTAGTTGATGTCTTTAGCTGGCTTCAGAGACTCTGCTATTTTTATCATTTCTTCTTTAGTTATATCTTTTAGATTATTTATTTGTGTTGTTGGAATTTCTGTATTAAAAATTAGAAGATATGTATTTTTTCCATCTCTCCATCGAAGTGTTGCTTGTCTTATAGTCTCTTGTGTAGGTTGTCCATATACCCACTGAGATTTTATGAACAATCCCTTGACTGTATTTCCTGATGGTGCAGTAATATCTACTAGCGTTGATTCTGTTGGTTCTCCTTCCAGATGAGCAAACATTAAGTTAGGCGTCTCTGCCTGAAGAAAATCCATCTTAGTAGCTATATCCTTATCTTTAGGGTCATGACAGATTGTATAAATAGTAGAATTACCACAAACTGAGTCAATACCCACATCAGGGCTAAATTGGTTATAATATCCAAAGTACTCATCAGGTACATAATCTGTAATATACGGTGCTTCAACTTGGATTACAGCCGTAGTTACATATTGAAGATTAAAATTCGGCATATACGTCGGGAAAAGTGTGTTAGGTGCACTCATTTTTATATCGTCAAAACCTGGCAATTTTCCTCCAGAACTCGCTCCATGTATAATACAAAGACCTGTTGTTTCATCGTACGTATCGCAATTTAATGTTTTATCAAGATGAGTATTAAAATTAGAGAATTCGTAATTAACAGTAAAAATTCTATAGCCTAAATCATTAGTGAGAAAAATCATATCTCTAGAGGCATTTTCTCCGTAAGCTAAGTTAAGTGCGTCGGGATATTTTTTCATCTGCTCAAAGAAACTGTCCTGTCCTGAGGCATATAGTTCCATTTTAATCGGCAAATAGGATTCCTGATCTATCCAAAATATTTGAGTAAATTTCTCATTTTCCTGTACCTTTCCTTCAGAATCTTTAAAGCCT
>CAZFVG010000096.1:0-3932 GCA_964522135.1 uncultured Methanosarcinales archaeon
AGATAGTATGAAACGTTCAGTCCCTTTATTCTTATCTTCTCTATGTTGGAGAATTCGTAGATGGTTTCAGGAAACTTTTCAAGTTTGTGCGGATTATTGGTATTATACAAGCTTATAACTGCCGTCTTGAATTCGTCTGGATTTTTCTGAGGCTTCCTGCTAACTATGGCACACGTCGTCTTTACATGTATCTCAGCATTCTTCGGGTCCCTTATAGTTTTCATGATAATGTCACAGGATTATTGTTTAAATACTTTGCGATTTCACAACTTTTATAAATGTAATTTTAGTATCAAAATCATGAGAAAAATATATGCTATAGTAGGTTTGATATCAGTTATATGCATCTTATTATCCGTAGCAATACAGATAGAGAAGAACGGATATGAGCATAACTCTCCAGTATCAGGACTATGCAGTATAACTCCTGGAAGCCAATGTGAAACCGTCCAGACAAGCGTTTACGGAAGCACTTTTGGAGTGAGCAATCCATATTATGGAATAATAGGATTCAGTTTAATACTCATAGCATCTGTGATATTATTATTCAAAAAATCCAAATTATGCCAATGGATAATAGAGGCCGGAAGCGTAATATCAGGCGCTGTAGCTCTAAGATTCCTATACATTCAGGCCTTCGTCCTCGGACAATACTGCATCCTGTGCGTGATAGTAGATTCGTTCTCGCTTGTGCTTTTAGGGATGACAATATATCTGATTATAAAGTATAGATAGAAATGCAACACATAATATTCAGAAAGGCAAATGAAACTGATGCAAGAGCTTTATATTATCTTATGAAAGACACAGGGTATATTCGCTTCTATAATAATGGAAATGAAAAAGAAGTCGTACCGCAAATTATCAATGATTTTTTTGCTTCTGAAAAGAAAAGCGTCGTCATAGTTTGTGAAATGGATTGTACAAAAGGAAAGGAATGTATTAACAATAAAAGAATCATCGGGTATAGCATGTATGGATCATATTCAATGTATAGGAAACTAACGTTTCCAAAAGATTCAGGAAACTATGCTTATAGTAGAGGAACAGGCGTGCATAGTGATTTTCGCAATAAAGGCCTTGGGAAAAAATTAAGAATATACGCCGATATGAGTTCTAAAAAAATGGGATATAATGGAATGTATACTGATGTAGCTACAGACAACAAGGCAAGTTTAAGAGTACAAGAAGAGTGTGGGTTCAAAATCATAGAAACTGTAGATGACCCGAAGAGAGCTGAAGGAATAAAATCAGTAATATTCAAAAAAGAATTTTAAAATATAAATAAATTTATATAGGATAATTCTATACTTTTGTTTGAGATTATGCTAGACAAACGTGCATCAGAAATAAATGAGGCTGTCGATAGGAACGAAGTAGTCATAATAAGCGGTTACTGTGAAGTATCATATCATGGAAAGGTTGAAAGCTATCTTCCTGAAGGCGATAGAATAATAATTGTCAAGGCTGATCACACTCTTCTCGTGCATCAGCCCTCCGGCGTGAACCCTATAAATTATATGAAGGAGGGTACAGAAGTCAAGGCATATATAGAGGATAAACACCTGATGATCAAGGCGCAACATCTATTTCACAAAGATTTTCTTGATATAAAAATCCATAAAATATATTTTATCGACCATTACAAGATGGAAGATTGCGGAAAGATACAGGTACAGGGATCAGAGGCCGACATGAGCGACATGATATACGAGAATCCTGAGATAATAGAAAAAGGGTTCAAGCCATTCAGTAGAGAAGAGCATACGAAATACGGTTTCATAGATGTGTTCGGTACAGATAAGAATGGAAAAATGGTCGTCATAGAATGCAAGAGAGATAACGCAGATTTCAAGGCCGTAAGCCAGCTACATAGATATATACATAAGATATGCAAGAGCCGCGGAGTAAAAGAGGAAAATATCAGAGGGATAATCGCAGCGCCCAGGATAAGCCAGAATGCTAAATCCATGCTTGAAGAGCAAGGCTACGAATTCAAGAGCGTAAGCCCGCCAAAATACCTCGAAAGATACGATAAAAAACAGAAAAGATTAGGAGAATTCTAAATGACAGACAACGAAAAATTAGACGACAAACCTCCCGAGAAATATATAGAGCTTAACACCTTCATAAAGCTACAAGGTCTTGCGACAACAGGCGGTCAAGCAAAAAACCTCATACGATCAGGCGCGATAATGGTTAATGGCACCCTGGAAACTCGCAACAAGAAGAAATTACAGGAAAATGATATCGTAGAGTACGAAGGGAAAAAGTATCACGTCAAGATCTAGCTAAACATCGTGTTTACTTGCTGAGTCACCCTGATGAACGTCGTGCATTTGCTCAAATCCTTGAGTCTTGATGCCCCGACGTACGTGCATGCACTCCTGATGCCGCCAAGTATCTGCTGTATAACGGCATCGACAGGTCCTTTGTATGGTATTTCTACTGTCTTTCCTTCGCTAGCTCTGTAATCTGCAACGCCGCCATTATACTTATTCATTGCGGTGTCGCTGCTCATCCCATAATATGTTTTGAATTTCTTGCCGTTTCGCTCTATTATCTCTCCAGAGCTCTCGTCCGTTCCTGCAAAGAATTGTCCGCTCATGACAAAATCTGCTCCAGCACCGAATGCCTTGCTGAAATCGCCTGGCACCGTAAGTCCGCCATCGGCGCATATCAATGCGCCCATACCGTGAGCGGCATCAGCGCATTCTATTATCGCTGATAATTGAGGATACCCAATGCCAGTCGTCGTTCTAGTGGTACATACTGATCCTGGACCAATTCCTACTTTGACTATATCTGCTCCAGCAAGTACCAATGCCTCGACCATCTCTCCTGTAACGACGTTACCAGCCATTATCGTTTTATTTGGGAATTCTTTTCTTACTCTCTGTACGAAATTGCTGAAGAACTCACTATATCCATTGGCTACATCAATGCATATATTTTTTAGCTTTTCAGGGCTATCAATCTTTGACAGCACATCCTTTAATTTCTCAAAGTCCTGCTCAATAGTGCCGATACTGTAGAAGACATTTTCCAGAAATTCCTCAGAATGATCATTATAAAATTTGGCCAGAAGCTGCACCTCATAATGTTTATGTAACGCAACGACCATTTCATATTTAGAGAAAGCCTCGGCAATCTCAAAAGTTCCGGTAGTGTCCATATTTGCAGTAACTATCGGTATCCCTGTCCACTCTCTCTTTGAATGCTTGAATGAAAATGTTCTGTTAAGATCGACAATCTTTCTTGTCGCAAGAACGCTCCTCTTCGGTCTTATAAGAACATCCTTGAAGTCCAGTTTCACATCTGTTTCTAATCTCAATATAAACACCCCGGGCTTCTAAGACATAACTAATATAAAAAGTTTATCTTAAACATTATACTGAGTATAACAAGCGATTACGACGCAAGAAAAAGTAATAGTAAAAAGAAAAAAATGATTATCTACGCTTATTCTTTACATAGACATAAGCTAATACTACAACATGTTCTAAGAACCATATAGATATATCATGCATAAAATTTAAATAAGAACATCACATAATAATAATTAGGGGTTAGCGTTTCATCAATATTAGCGTGAGGTAGATAAAATGGAAATAAAAAATAAAATAATAATAATCACTGGAGCGTCTCAAGGGATAGGTCTTGCAGCGGCAAAGCATCTTTCAAAACTCGGAGCAAAGGTAGTCATTGCAGCGCGTTCAGAAAATCTTATCAATAGCCTTGAAAGAGAACTTCCGGGATCATTAGCAATCGTCACCGATATGAGAGAACCAGGTGACATCAAGAATCTTATGAAGAGAACTATAGATAAATATGGAAAGATAGATATCCTAATAAATAATGCAGGTCAGGGAATGTATGGCCCTGTAGAGAGCATGAATGTCGAGCATTATAAAGAGATAATGGAATTGAAC
>CAZFVG010000097.1:0-3875 GCA_964522135.1 uncultured Methanosarcinales archaeon
CCTATCGCTGAGTGATACCTCGCTGAACACATCCATGAGCCTGTCGTTGAAACCTCTAATATTTGATTTGAAATTGGAATTTATGAGCATCGATCGCTTCTGTATTATATCGTTTATATCAAATCTATGACTGACCCATTCTCTTGGATCGTCTAGTGTCTCATCCTTCGTATTAATATCGGTGTTCAACAATCCTACATTGACGTTCGGATATCCATAATGGCCGACGAATACGTTATAATTCTCTCCTGAGAAATCTTTCTTGGAATTTTCATTGAATGATTTTCTTATATGTAGATGCTCTTTGAGTATGCATACTGGTCTATCGCATTTGCCCTTTCCGGCGCATCTAAAGCAAAGTTCGCTCATGATTACAGGATGATATATCCGTTTAAATGGTTTATGCGTAGATGGCCTGTGAATGACGTAGCATAAGTTTTATAAACAATCTATAATCCTTTGATATAATGATTACAAAGAAAGAATTGAAGATGCTGCGCGAAGAGTTGCTCTCTTCTGCAAAGCCGCTCATATTCTTTGATGATGATCCTGACGGTACAGCGTCATATATACTGTTCTACAAATTCCTTAAAGGTTATGTTGATGATGTGAGAGGAATAATTGTAAAGAGCGGTCCTGAACTTGAGGATGAGATGTTCGTTAGGAACGTTCACGAGTATGATCCTGATAAGGTATTTGTGTTGGATAAGCCTATTCTAAATCAAGATTTTGTCGATCAGCTGCATAAACCCGTCGTATGGCTTGATCATCACCCATTGCTTGAACGCCGTGGAGTAAGGTATTACAATCCGTTGAAGCATAAATCAAAAAAATATGTCCCTGACAATAGACCTACGTCATATTGGGCATATGAGGCTGTCAAGAATGAGAATGATATGTGGATAGCGATGGTTGGCTGCACGAGTGATTGGTTCATCCCTGATTTTTACAAAAAATTTTCAGAGAAATATCCTGAACTCTTGCCTAAAGATTTGAAGATAAAAAATCCTGGTACTGTATTGTACGAAACAAAACTTGGATTATTATGTAAGATAATTGGTTTCAATTTAAAATATTCTAGCAAGGATGCGATGACGGCTGTGAAAATACTCTCACGTATCACTGATCCATTAGATATCATTGACCAAAGGACTCCTGAAGGAAAATATCTTTATAAGAAATATCTTCATATCAATGAGGTCTATGAGCGAGTCAAATCTTGGGTAAAGATCACTCCTGAACGACTTGTGCTATGCGAATATGAGAATATGCAGGCATTTAGCAAAGAACTTTCCAATGATTTGATGTATGCGTATCCCGAAAAATTTATATTGATAGCGCGGAAAAAAAACGATAGATATATATGTTCTCTTCGTGCTGAGAAATTTAATGTAAGAGAGATACAGGAGAGGGCGCTTGTAGGTATAGATGGTTATGGTGGCGGTCACGAGCATGCATGTGGTGGGGCCGTAAAAGAGCATGATTGGCAGAGATTTCTAGAGAATTTAAGGCGTGAGTTAAAAAGTCATACGAAGTAAGAAAAGGTATGATGTTCGATATATAGTTATCACTTCTTAGTGACTAAAATAGTAAACTATATAAATAAGTTAGTATATATGCTACTATTGAGTGATTAATTTAATATTATTGAGGGGTTTGATAACATGAGTTTAACAGATGGTATAGATACAAACAATGAGAATTCAAAAAACATTGACAGAAGCAGTGTTGGAAAAACCGTTCTAATAACTACCGTAGTAGTAGGAACATTAGTCGGTACTCTCGGATATAAACTTGCTCAAAACAACACAATTGAAAATGTCATAGCATTACAACGTGCTAAACAAATCACAAAACCATACGACTTCACTATAGGAACCGATAAAGATACAAAAGATAGGCCAGCAAAAGCCAACTTCCTACATATGAATGAAGGACAGCAATTCTGGTATCATGGACATCCAGCAACGTTATTCAAAAGATACGAATCTGATAAAGGATATACGGACATATTCCTAGTAGGAAAAGAATTCGTCGAGATACCGACCAGCAATTTGCCTGACGATTTATCCATAGAACAAACATTCCAAAAATATCACCAAAAGTGAATAAAATGATCAATAGGATATACACCCAAAAAATAGTATCAGGGCTCACGCTAGATGAAGTAGCGGCAGTCATGAAGAATGACGATATAGAATACAGCGCCGACTACGGATTCAAGGTCAATAATGAAGTGATGCTAATATTCAGCAGAAATTAAAATGACACTCGACGAAAATTTATCACCGAAAGAAAAACGACATGAAAGATGGTTTAAGGCAAGTTCGCTTACTATGTATGCAATGATTGCAGCTGCGATATGCATGCTCTGGAAGAATCCACTTGTATACGTATGCAAAGAAACAGAGCACATGTATAAATCTGTCCAAGCAGCTTTTTCCTATACTACCACTGCACCAAAAAAATATATCGACACAACAAAGGTCTCGATAGATACATTAACAAATAATAATTACGATTTAAAGAAAAAATAATGCTCAACACCTCACCTTTTGCACGAAGAACGCCTAATCACCTCACTAATTTTCTTTAGTAAGTTCTTCGTGCACCTTTTTTTTTATCTTGCTTAATTATTTAACAGATTTTTCTGAGTGCCAGGCACGTGTGCGAATGATTGATTGAGCAATCTTCTAAGAAGTGCATGTATAGTACCGTTGAGACTCTCCAATCTTGAGAATAGTGAGTCTGCTTCAGTTTTTGATTCTATTGCTTGTTTATAATTGCTCACGGCAGATGTATACAGACCTATCAGCGAAATTTGGTTCTCTAGACTTTTTATCAACTCTGCGTAGACAGGTTTCATCTCAGTATATTTACACATGTTATTTTCTTTAGTGAACTGATTATATTTATCAACGTAGAATTTTCTTACAATGTTCAATTTACCGTTGATCCTGATGAAGTCCTCGTTATTGATGTTCTCATGGATACGTTTTAGATTGTAAAGGGTTCCGTCAACAACTTCAATCTCAGGATCATAATTCATCAGTGTCATTACTGTAATTTACGTGAACCTCTTTTATAAATTTTACTTTTTGATACTGGCATAATCTTCTAAAACTATTCTATCAACATTCTCTAAATCGGTGACCTTGTACAATTTGCCATTTCCTATCTCGACCATCTTCTGAGCAAGTTCGAGACCTTTATTGTCCAGATTGATTCCCACAATAGATATGGTGACGTTGTTGCCTCTAGCTTTTCCAACTGATTCCATAGTGTTATTCTCGGGTATTTGGCCTTTTGTTGGAAGCGCGTCTGTCAAAAGTATGAGATGCTTCGTCAATTTTTTTGGGAATAATTCTACGGCTTTATCGATACTTTTTGATATATCTGTCTCCATCGAGGCTCTTATATCTGCAAGTTTTCTTAGTATATGCATGAAATCTAGTGTAGGCTCTACATAATCTTTCACTTCAGACCCGAATACGACGAGCCCTACCATATTCTTTTCTTGTATGGCTTTGAATGCGAGGGCTATTCCTGCTTTCTTTGCAATCCGTAGTTTATCGCCCTTCATACTTCCAGAGGCGTCTATCCCGTATATTATTGCTATCTTTCCCTCGCTTTTCCTTTCGTATACCTTTAAGTCTTCCTTAAGCACTTCTGTATGTCCTCTTTTCAGGGCGACGTTTATCGACTGCTTTATTGCGATGTCCTTATACCGTTGTCTCTTATAATTCTGGTAATCTTCTTTATCGCCATACATATTTTTTCTCTTGCTCTTCTTTTCATCGAATCCTTTAGGTATAAGATGATCAAGTTCTTCTACGTACAGAACTAGTGCGCTTAGTGTCAGCCCCTTGTCTGTT
>CAZFVG010000098.1:0-3826 GCA_964522135.1 uncultured Methanosarcinales archaeon
AAGGAAATGCTGGCATCCTATCACTGTCACATCTTCGAATGCTTTCTTTCCTATCATGTCTGCTGTATATTCTAATAAAGGGAGTGTGTTCATATTACTATTATATAGTAATGAATATATTAATAATTATCTGTTAAATCTTACATAAAAAACGATAATTTTATATCTTAATATAGATTAATTAGTAATATGAGCATAAAATTAGACCAAGCTGATAGGAAAGTGCTTCTTACACTTCTAAAAAATTCACGTATGCCTATACAACAGATTTCAAAAGAAACGAAATTATCAAGAGAGATAGTTCAGTATAGAATGAAAAAATTGGAATCAGAAGAAGTAACCAAAGGGTATATTGCTCGGATAAATCAATCGTATTTTTGCCAAGGAATCGCTGCATTATTCGTAAAATTATCACACATAACTTCGGAGAGAAATATGGAGATAATTAAATTCTTACAGAATTGCCATTACATAAATTGGATCAGCGAATTATGTGGAAATTACGACCTGACAGCAACCATAACATATGACACTTCTGATGATCTTTCGCAAAAAGTTTTGTCTATAACTAATTTTATAGGAAAAAACCTAGTGGACCAATATCTATCCATATATATAACTGAATTCAAGTTTGACAGATCAGGTCTCATTAGATCTAAGCCAGATAACCCCTCTTCCGATATGTATCGTCCAATAATATTTAATTCATCGAGGATAAAATTGGATAAGACTGATAAGACTATACTGTCGCTATTGTCCAAAAATTCAAGAATTAAGAATACCGAGATAGCGCAAAAGACGAAGGTAGAAGAAGATGCTATAAGGATAAGAATAAAAAAATTGGAAAAGTCGCAGGTCATTAATGGTTATACTATAATACTTGATCCTACTCGCCTCGGATACGAATCGTACTACCTCTTATTGTCTATAGAGAATTTAAATAGGGAATTATTGAGCAAAATAAGATATTATGCGCACAATAATCCAAATATAATATTTTGTGTACAGACGACAGGTACGCATAATATGATACTGAATGTTATGTCGATTAATAGAAAAGAGTTCGCAGTATTATTTTCGAAATTGAGATCAGAATTTCCTGAGATAAAACATTATGAGATAAATTTTGGAATGCAGGAGCATAAAGAGATATTCGTCCCGTTCGATTCATAAAAACGTTTTCATAACCAGCCCGTATAGAATTGTTTATAACATTGTACTCAAAGATGACTACCTTTATATTTTGAGAGGATTTCTTCAATATATGGCAAATTTTTGGGATTTAATCCATAGGGTGCTTCGCGATGCAGACATATTGATAATGGTCTTAGATGCGCGTATGATTTCACAGACTAGGAATGCTGAACTTGAGAAAAAGATAGAGCGTACCGGAAAGCCGTATATTTATGTTATAAACAAGTCAGACCTTATTGATGCCTCAACGGCAAGAGCTTATAAGAAAACGATTCCTCATTCTGTGTTCATCTCTGCAAAAAAACATCTTGGAACCTCTATGGTAAGAGAAAAAATTCAGATATACGCTGCAAGGGCTGGACTCAAAGATACAGTCAAGGTCGGGATACTTGGTTATCCTAACGTTGGAAAATCATCAGTAATCAACGCCTTATCTGGAAGGCATGCAGCCCCTGTGAGCAGCATAAGTGGTCTTACACGATCATTAAGAAATGTAAGGATAGGCCCGAAAATCGTTCTATTGGATACGCCTGGCGTTATACCTTACGAGGAAAAGAATGATATGAAGCATGCAATCATAGGATCGATAGATTACAGCAGAGAAAAAGAGCCCGATATTGTCGTGACTTTTTTGATGGATGAGTTTCCAAAGCTTATAGAAGATCATTATGACGTTCCATGCATTAAGGACAAGTATCTGACTCTAGAGGTTATAGCAAAAAAAAGAAAGCTCGTCGCAAAAGGCGGGGTTCCTGACACTCTGCGCGCAGCGACAATGATACTAAAAGATTGGCAGTCAGGAAAAATAATAAGAAAATAGAATAAATAAAAATTTAGAAGAATAATTCTTCTTTTGTAAGCCTTGCCTTTGGAGGCTGAACATCTGCTGCATATCCTATAGGGCATAGTGCTGTCGGTACAATATTTTTTGGTAGCTTCAATATCTTTGAATATTCCACAGCGTTGAATCCTTCCATAGGACATGAGTCAAAACCTAATGATTTAGCTCCGTTGATGGCATTTCCTAAAGCGATATATGCTTGTCTCTGAGACCATGTCAATTTTTCTGAATCACCTAACTTCTGTTCGAACCCATTCATTATGTCTATATACCCTTTTATATCTTCTTTTTTCGCGCCGTTCTTTATCATGGCTTTTTCTAGTAGATTAACGTGTGTCTTTATGTCTGTATCTGCGCAGAATATCAAAAGATGCGAGCATGAATTTATTTGGGGCTGATTCCATGTTGCAGGCGAGAGTTCCTCTTTGAGTTTTTGATCGCTTATTACCTTAATCTTATACGGTTGAAGCCCAAATGATGAAGCGCTCATTCTAATAATCTCTAAAAGCTCATCCACTTTCTTCTGTTCAATTTTTTTGCCATCGAATTTTTTTGTGGCATACCTTTTCATAACTATATCTTTAAATTCCATCTAGAATCACCTGTGCTTAGAAACCCACTACAATTTATAAGACTTATGAATTTTTATTGACGGTAGTGAAAATTTAGCGGCATAAGTTCACAACCCGCATGGCATGAATAGTCAAATTTATAACTCTAATATCCCGAAAAGTTCATATGAAATTGATATTTGCAAGGCACGGAGAAACAGTTGAGAATAAGAAGGGATTGATACAAGGATGGCTGCCAGGAAGATTGACTAGAAAAGGCAAGGAGCAGGCAAAAGATCTTGCCAAAAAACTTATAAGAGAAGATATTGACGTGATATACACTAGCGATCTTGACCGAGCATACGATACGGCAAAAATAATATACGCGTCACATGAACATTCGAAATTCTTTAAATCAAAACTTTTACGCGAAAGAAATTACGGAATATTTCAAGGGAATCCCAAACATAAGATAAACTGGAAAAAAATAGATGATGAATTCTACAGCGAAAAAATCGCAAAGGGAGAAAGCATATCTCAGGTACGCAAAAGGGCTGAAAAATTCTTGAACATACTAACGAAGAAACATCAGGATAAAACAGTTCTCGCTGTCGGTCACGGATTTTATGGCCTGGTGTTAAACAGCGTGATAAAAAACATCTCCCTAAAAGAATCAATACTCAAAGGAGAGCACAAAAATGCCGACATGAAAGTGTATCTTATTGAATAAACTTTATAAACGATTTTCCAGTCCTGAGTCTATATGTTAGCTATGCTCCTGTAGTGTAGCCCGGCCAATCATACAGCCCTCTCACGGCTGTGACGCGGGTTCAAATCCCGCCGGGAGCATCTGACTTTTATCTTCGGTGATTGCATCAAATATTTAAATCAATAATCTCTTTAGGATTCATGGATAAGAATAAAGGTATTCTGTTTATTGCCATCTCTGCTCTGATGTTCGGGAGCTATGGTGTATGGTCGAGGCTTATAGGGAGTTCTTTCGGGTTATTCTACCAGGGATGGACAAGGGCCTTGATAATATCTGTTGTACTTTTGCCGATACTTTTTTGGAATAAACAGATAGTTCCTATAGCGAAAAAAGATTGGGGATGGCTAGGTTTATTCCTTATATTCACGTCATGCACCCAGGCGCCGTTATTTTATGCATTCAATCATATGGATATTGGCTCTGCGACTCTCTTATTTTTCGTAAGCATGCTGATCACTATGTATCTTTTTG
>CAZFVG010000099.1:0-3771 GCA_964522135.1 uncultured Methanosarcinales archaeon
AACATCCCACCACCCGTCCATGTATGATTCTCCAAGTCCCATATTCCCTTGTGACAGTACACGAGAATAGAACTGAGGATTGTGTACATGTATATCCCATCTGTTTGGGCCATCTATAACAACGCCCGCATGATTCAAAAGTTTCTGAACAGTTTCCTTCATTATAAACACCTCGCTGTTTTTTGTTTATTTTTTGTTTATACAATATATTGGTATACCTTCTAATAGATGATAGTATACGCAATCATTTTCTTAATATGATCTTCTCATACAGATCCTTGAAACGATGGTTTGGATCGTATCTTTGTTTAAGCTTATCATAAGTCCTCTTATTATATAATTGCCAGAATCTCTCCTTAGTGTAATAAGCCGTCGAGTATAGAGATTTCTTTCCATGTAATTTTTCTACAGCGGCCTCTACCTTCCTGTTCAGATACCCGTCTTCCATTCCAGTCTTTACGACATCCCAGAATCCAAAATTTATATATAGAATATTCGGATTCATGATGTACAGGTCGTATCTTGATTTATTATCTAATGGTTTTGTAGGGCACATCCATACAGGGGTTATGCATATCTCTTTTTGGAAAAATTCAAGGAATTCTGCAGCACGTTCAACTGGTATCTCGACATCTTGTATTACTGATTCCACTTTCCTATTGAATATTTTGTCAATCTTCTCTATTATCTTTGTGCGCCCTGCGAAATCTCTTATCTTCCAGTACGTTACAGAATTGAGCATTCTTTTGCCAGCAATCGCACGTACGAATGGATTCTGAACGCCAAAACTGGACGAACACCAGAACCAATCAGTATCCCATCGCCATATATAATCTTTTACTGTAAGATAATCAACGGTCTTCTCACGTATTGACTTGTAATAGATTTTCATATACTTATAATCGCTCGTCTGCGGCGCTTCATCGACAAATTCTCCAATCGTGATATACATCTCTTTAGGATCAAATATCGTCCCGTCTATGAATCCTACAGTCTTTGATTTCCTGTATTTTGAACACACCTCATCAACTCGTTTGAAATATGATTTTGCGTCATTGAATCTTTCATGAGTTATACGGACGTACTGCTTGACACGTAATAATCTGACTTTAAGCCTTAAGATATAACCTAAAGTTCCGTAGGAGTTAGGGAATCCATAGAACAAGTCTTTATGCTTATTATTCTTAGTGCATATTGCAGTCTCTCCATCTGCGAGCAACACCTCTATCTCCTCAACAGTCTCATGAACGAGGCCGTACTTAAATGATGACGATTCTATACCGCCACCACTTATCGCTCCACCTATAGTGATAGATTTCAATTGTGGAACGACTGTCGGCATGAGCCCGTGTTTTAAAGTTTCTTCGACAAGAGTTTCGTAAGTTGTCATGCCTTCCACATCAGCTATCAGATTTTTCTCATCAAGATGCAGTACATGATTGAAATTCTTTACATTTATCTTCTTAGAATTCTGATTCCTATGCCTGAATAGGTTTGATGTCTTCTTGCCTAAAGCTACATCTCCATGTACACTTGCAAATTCTCGCAAAAGCACCTCTTTACGAGCCTCGAAACCCCCATAATTATCCATAAAACAATCAATAATAATGCTTTTAAAAATGTTGCTAAAACTAAAATTAAGGTGAGAAAAATATGAAATACGCCACGACCCGGATTTGAACCGGGAAACCTTACGGAACCAGTTTTCGAGACTGGCGCAGTACCAGATTGTGCCATCGTGGCAAAACTAACGAGTCACTGCGGTTGCCGGGAATCGAACCCGGATCACAAGCTCTTTCCAGAGGTTCTAGCCTCGATGGGAAGCTCGTATCATACCACTAGACCACAACCGCATGGTTTTGAGAACATTTAGGGGTTTTAATAGTTGATGAAAATAGCGTAAGGCAAAAGTTGCGATACTTTTTTATATAAATGATGATTATCCAAATCATGGCATCCAAACCTATAATTGTTCCTGATGGCAACCAAAGATATTCTATAGACCAACTGAGTGTTCCCACTCATTATCGAGATTATCTTGAAAGCATAATAATACCTCGAGGAATGATAAAGGACCGCATAGAAAAGTTATCACAAGAAATACATGAGGATTATCAAGGAAAAAGCATCCATATAGTGTGCATCCTGAAAGGTGGAGAAAAAATATTTGCAGATTTAACAAATAATCTTCATACGTTAAATAGCCGCTACGGCCAGAAAAGCATCCCTATAACGCACGATTTCATAAGGGCATCAAGTTATATCAATACGAAAACTTCAGGCAATGTAGATATAATCGCTGATACAAAGCAACTTGATGGCTACAGAGGCAAAGATATATTGCTCGTTGAGGATATAATAGATACAGGAAAGACCATAACTGCACTTAAGGATTTGATACTTAAATATGATCCACAATCTCTTAAGGTTGTAAGTCTTCTCATAAAAAGAATCAGCCGCAGCAATGGATTCATCCCAGATTACTGCGGATTTTCTATACCAGATGAATTCGTCGTAGGGTATTGCCTGGATTATAATGAGAATTTTAGAGATTTACAGCATATATGTATCCTTAATGATGCAGGCAAACAGGCATTCAAAAAATAAGAAGATGTTTTTAACTTATTAAAAGAAAGGATAATGATATATAGGCATCAGGCCAAAGAATAATAGTATAGTTATGAAAAGAAGGTCTTTTGCTAACCTTCCTCCGAGAGTATCTCTTCTGTCTGATATGAGAACCGATGAATAGAGAAGAGCAAGCAGTATATTGACGACTAGAAATATCATGCCTGCAAACGCCGATGTAGTATACGATATGAGAAGTCCTATGCTGTTAATCAGAGCGGCATAGCCCAGGACAAACACGAGATGTCCAAAGCTATCCAAAACAGAAGATTCCTGATTTGTAACAAGTTTTATCCTGACTAAAGAAGATGACGCAAGAAGCGGAACAGCAAGAGTAAGCTGCAATGTAAAGAGCAAATTTGAACCAATAAGCCCAGGGATAAATGCTGCCGTAACAGCAAATACAAGGAAAACACCGATAAGAAGAGTGTTGCTGAAAGACAATTCCAAAGGCACTTTTAACTCGACGAATTTAGGCATAGTCATATATAGAAATTCATCAATATAAACTTTGTTAATTACTCAAAAAGAGTCATTAAAAGAATGAACATGTTAGAAAACTAATGCGTATATTCAACTTCTAGTTCTTATATTCTTATTTCTATTTAGTAATTCATTTACGTGAGGCATGGAAACTGCAAGAATAACTAATATGGCCCCGCAGATAATCTTTAGTGTCAAATGTTCATTGAATATGATTATACCTAAAAATATGCTAAATACTATCTCTAGAAGTCCTATCAACCCTCCGGCGCTCGCCTCAACATACTTCAAGCCCTTAATCACGAGCCAGAATCCTAATATGCTAGAAATAACGTACCCTATTTGATAAAGCCAAACCATGTTGAGAGATGGAAGGTACTGTGTCTCTCCTAATAGAAATGATACTGGAGTGTTGGTTATGAAGATAATCACCCAACTAAGCCAGGTTATGTACAATGGAGAATAATTTCCTGACAATTTCTTAGAAGAGGATACTTCTCCACCGCTTGCAATACCATTAATTATCGCCATCAAAGCCGCAAGCAAAGAAAATGCAACTAATGAAAATGAGAATATCACATACATCCCGATAGCTGCAAGTATAAATGATATTATTTTTATCTTTGTGAGTTTCTCGCCTAAAAAGAAGATTCCAAAAAA
>CAZFVG010000100.1:0-3754 GCA_964522135.1 uncultured Methanosarcinales archaeon
TATTTCTTTACTATTTGCTGTTAATAATATATTTCCACTTTCTTTTCTATCAAGCAGATATCCTCTTTTGTAATGCCATAATTTTGTCATTGTGGATACTTGATAATTTTGTATGTAGTTCCCATATATTCTGTGGAATTCGTTGATGAATTGTTCGTAATCATATACTGATTTCGTGAATATCATTGTGCTTAGATTCCATTTTCCTTCGACTTTTGTTATCCAATTGACTTTTTCTGTTAGGTAATGTATTATTTCTGTTTCTTTTTCTTTGTTTAGATTGATAAACTTGAAATATGTTCTATACATTAAATATCCTAGGTTCATACTATTGACTATTGTATTGTAAGACCTGATTATTCCTCGTTCTTGAAGCTTCTCTAGTCTATATCTTATTACCTCACGTGATAGCCTTACTTTTTTTGCTAGTTCCAGCTCGTGTATTCTCGCATTTAGTTCTAATTCGTAGAGTATTTTCCTGTCCTTTATATCTAATTTTATGCTCATTCTACACAATAAAGAGTAATATGTATTTAAACTTGTCGTTTTTGTGTAATTTAACTTAGAATATTTTAAATACTTATATAGTTATCATTAAGCGGTGATAACATGAATGAAAAAGAGATCCAAGTAAAAAAATTTTTTGAAGAACACAAACGCATCTATGATGAGACGTGGGATTCAGAAAATCATACGCTTCATGTAGGTATATTTCAAGATGATGATACATTACAGAGAGCATTCAAAAACTCTACACAATACCTTGAAGCACGTATAAATCAATATTCTCGATTGGATAAGAATTCTAGAATATTAGATGTTTGTTGCGGAACAGGTAGAACTCTCCTATATCTTACAGAAAAGTACGGATGCACTGGAACGGGTATAGACATAAGCCAAGAACAAGTCAAAGATGCACAAGAACACGATAATGGAAGATGCGAATTCATAGCAGACACCATAGAAAATATTGCATCTCAAACAAGTCAAAAATATACACATGTAATAAGTCAAGACGGGATATTCTTAGTTCATAACAAAAGAAAATGCTACGAACAGATATACCAACTTTTAGAAGATAAAGGATTACTTGTCGTATCTGATTTCTTAGCTGAAAAACCTACACAAGAAATAGATAAAGAAAGATTGAAAGGACTTTATGAAACAGTAAAATGGGAGAAGGGGCTAAGTTTCGAAGAATACAAAAAACTATTATCAGAAATAGGATTTGAAAATATTCTTGCAGAAGAAAAAAATGTTGACATGAAAAGAACATACCAAAAATTAATCGCTCAAATAGCTCCATTCATCCAAAATAAAGACAATCAATACAGCAAATTAGCCCAAAGATATACAGACATAGTCGATGGTATAGACAATAAAGAAATTGGCTGGGTATGGTTTGTGTACCAAAAACGAGGTGTTACTAGTGAATAAATTCAAAAAAGTGGTTGCTCTAGATACTATAATTTTTTATCCTGAACATGAAGAGGCACTAAAAAAATTAGTTGAAAATCCAAAAATCGAAAGAATACCGTTAAAATATGACCAGCTAAACCATGAATGGACATTGCCGAAAGATTATGCTATCCCAGAACATGCAAATATCCTCATATGGCCATCAAGCCTCCCAGAAAGTTTCAAAGATCTAACTCCAGAATTGCATGAAAAATTGAAAACAGCGCAATGCTGGACTGAAGCAGGATTAAGAGAAAGTATTTCAAACCAAAACCTGTATAATAGAATAAAAGATACAGACTGTATTCTAACATGCTGGACGAACATACAAGACCCAGTCCTAGACCAATTAATAAAAGATGGAAAAACAAAGGCAATAATCACATGGACTCACGAATTTGAGCACAGATTGAATGTCGAAAAAACGCGAAAAGCTGGCATATACACTAATAGTGTTCCAGACTATGGAACGTATTCTGTTGCAGAATTAGAATTCGACTTCTTAATGAAGCTAATAGAGAAGAATAAAAAGACTGAGAAGAGAGCAGAAACAAACGAAGATATAGTTATAGGAACATTAAACCAACTATTCAGGCATTATAGAAAATCCGATGTGAATGAAAAAAATACTCGCAGAGGAAGTTTTTCACACCAATTTCACAAACTAGGAATGGCTCAAGAGCATTACTCAAATTTACAATCATTAGACGAAGTAATACCTGAAAAGATGCTCATGGGAAAAAACATCGGAATATTAGGCGACGCAAACCTCGGGTATTTGGAGAACATATTACAAAATGGCTTCCAAGCGAATATTCACAGAGCTTCAAACATATCACAAAATGCAGAATTTTACAGATTCATTTCAGACAACGAAATAGTAGTTTATGATTCCTCAATCATAGACAAAGTATTGGAAGATAAAATAAAAATCTTGAAAGGAGGAAAAGCCATTGACATACAATCATTAAATCATTACGAAGAACAGTTAAGAAATAAAACATTAGGTATTGTAGGATTAGGGAGAATAGGAAGCAGAGTTGCAGAAATAGCAAAAACATTCGGGATGAAGATACAATATACTACGCCACAAAAAAAGGACAATACACATGAATATACAACATTAAGCAATATCATGCAAACAAGCAACATCATATCAGTAAATGTTCCAACACACAAAGTAGAAAATCTTATTAATAATCAAGAAATAATAAAAATACGAAACGGAACATATCTCATAAACACAAGCGACGGAAACGCAATAGATCAAAAAGCATTAACCGAAAGGATGCAAAAAAACGAAATATACGCAGGACTCGACGTGTATAAAGGACTTCCAACAAGTCAAACACTACACTTAGATAATAATTACAAAGGAAAAATAGGAAACAGACTATCAAATCATGTACTGACGTATAGAGCAGGATGGAAAACACAAGAATCCATAAGAACAAAAACATACAAAATGCTAGGGCACATGATAGACGCACTGCAAAAATAAATCTCACTGTCCTCGATTCATAAACTATGCTATCCCAAAATTAGTAGAATCGGGGACATTTTATAATTCTAGCCCTGTCGGTACTCGGTTCTTTTTCTTGTAATACATTGTCGGAGAATGTATCACATTTCTTAATCTATGAGAAAAAATGCCGTTTTGTGAGCTAGTTAAATAGCCCACAAAGCGAGCACGATAACTACTAGCCCCGCCCATCGGATATATCCTGACGTGAAGTGTGCAGTGACCATCATTACCATCAAATATAACAAAATGTTATTTGTTTTCTCCTAGTGTGCGTAATTTTGGTATTATTTCTTTGTCTAGAATTTGTATTACTGTCCCAAATGTTTTTCTTAACTCTTTGGATGTTTTAATATCTTTAATTGAGCGTGTATCACCCATATTTATCATATTCTGGACAAATATTTCATAAGATCCATGATACCTATTTATAGATTTAGTAAAAGAACCTAATAAAATAGCAATTTTACGTACTTCATCAATACCTTCATCACTTGACATAAACACCACCAAACAAAACAATGTGCAACACTATTTAAATATGTATCTAAATCTTTTTATAAAGGTAAAAAAATAGGGACCTTACCTATTACCCGATAACTACTAGCTCCGCTCATATTTGAAACGACACCTGTTTCACATGAATCTATCTCTTGATTTGTGCTTATAATATTTTTAAGATTATAGATTGTATACACATCGTAACTGCGTATAGTAATATTTATAAATGAACTAATTTTTCCTTTAGGTATGGAATTGAAGGTTATTGAAAAG
>CAZFVG010000101.1:0-3747 GCA_964522135.1 uncultured Methanosarcinales archaeon
AAGACTACAACCCTCTCTTTGCAAAGAACACCTGCAGGAGATGACGTAAAACCTATTCAAGTTTTCGTAGAAGATTGCGTAGGAAACTCTGCTAAAGAGGCTGTAGTACTCCTTGGACAGCATGGAGGGTATATAGATCCATCAAATCAGGCCTTATCTGGCAGACAATTTTCTGTAGACGCTGCTTCTCCTGAGGATCGTGACTTCACAACTTTGAATTCTGGCTCAAACAGTTTCAGTACGGCGATACCTTACTGGTATTATGATGATCCGTCAGGTAGTTGCTCTAATTGCGTAGAAAAATCCAATACTCCATTCATTCAAGATATTGAATTTCAGATAAATGCCTATGCCGCATCTAAGGGTCTTGAGTGTCTCAATAATTTTTCTGATTTTACGGCTAGGGGATATTCTATAGTTCCGACTGATGACTTGTATGTATCTTCACATATTAGGGATTCTGATGTGGCTGTCCAAATATATTATCCATTAACGATTACTTACCGATCTCAAACTTCGACGCTCAAGGATTATTACTCCATTGTTGATATACCATTGAAAAAATATTATGATTTGGCATTGAATATAACTCAGACAGAATACTCTAACGGTTTTCTGGAGAGGATGACTTTATATTTGATATATTCATATTCTGGACTTGATTCTAAACTTCTACCGCCAATTTTTGGGAGGACTTCAGGTTATGATTTGTATTTCTGGTCGCAATCTGAAACTATGAAGAAATTTGATGGACTTCTTCGGACAACTATTCCTCTGATGCAGTTGAATAATACACAAAATTATAAGATAATATCTTCAGGAATACTTGATACGTATGAGAAGAATTTTTACAACTATTTGACCATACCATCATCTGTATCTTATCCTAAGACGGATGTAAATTTTATATATCCTGGAGGCGCTCACACTCTTGTTCAGCCAGCTAATGGTGAGATAATAGGTCCATTCACAAAAACGCAGACTGGAACTTCTCTTACATCTCCATCAAAGATAAACGACTATAATTTTTATTATGATGTATCTTATCCAGTAATAGTAGAGATACGTGACGAATATAAGCCAGGTCAATTCTACGAATTCCTTTTTTCAATAGAAGTGAATCTAAAACAAAATATGCGGATACAGGACTACTTTAATACTAGTATGAATAGGATATATTGGGATCCGAGTTTCATAAAAAGCGAGTTTACAGGTGTTCCTCCTAACGCTAACGTCGTTGCAGGGACGCTTCAGGGTATGGGTTTATCTTCTGCTGACGCGCAAAACGTCATTTCAGGGGAATCAAACGTCGATGTGCCAGTAGTCAATATGGCACAGAAACTATTTTGCACTAGGGATCAACAGAATTCTTCAATTCATATAAAGACTTACGATGCAAAAACTCAAGGGTCGCTGCCGAATGTTGATGTGAGTTATGGATGCGGAACTTATGCCATATGCAGTCTTGGCCATACGTTCTACAATAATTTGACACGAATGTCAGAATTGATCGCCAACACATCTTCATGCTTGAATGGATATGTTGAGTTATCAAAAGCAGGATATCATACGAAAAGACTTCCTCTCAGTTTATTGCCCGGAACGAACTATAATTTTGGTTCTGTGTATATGGATATGCTTGTCGATAAAGATGTTGTGATAGACAAATACTCTACAGGCATGATAAGTCCTACTAAGGTGATATTGAGCAATTCAACGCCTTTTGGCAGCACTGATATTGTAATATTGACGTTTACTAGGCTTCCAGAAAGTGAGATAGATGCTCCGTGGGAACAGACATTAGTTATAAAAAATGACAGTCCACAATCCATGCAGCTTATTCCTGGAAGATATATCATAACAGCCAACCTTCTAAACAATGACACGTGGTATATCCAGAAAGAATGTGCCGAACAGTGCGTTGATTTGACTCCTCTTAATCCATTCGATAGCGATAAATGTGAAAAGTATCCTAGTAACGATATAGATTTGACTGGCATGCCAAAGGGTGGGTATTCTACAGATGATAAAAACCCTTATATAATAACATATAACCAGTTGTATAGCAATGCTACATTGCATATCCCTGTCATTCAACTTCCTCCACCGTTATGTGTGAATGATGTTGATAAATCAGATCAATTATTGCAGCTAAGCAAGATTGTTAAACCTACATTCGAGTGATGGTTAGTTGCACAAGTATTTCTAATAATATTGTTCTTATCTACGGAGTTGTAGAATTAGTATTATTGCCACTTGAATTACTTGTCGCGTTATTATTTGTTGATACGGCAAGTATTGTTACGGTATCGTTGTAATGGTATTCATAAGTCTGGACTTGAGGATTCGAATTGTACACTCCCGGATTAAATTGTTTGCTTAACTCTAAAATCTTCTCTGTATTGTTTTCTTTATAGTATTCATTCATTTGCTGGACTATATTCAATTGTTTACAGAAATCTTTATTATTAGCATCAGTAATCTTGTCGCATACTTCTGTATTTCCAGCTACCACAAATGACATGTAACAGTTGTCCTTTCTTGAATCATCTTTTATGTATTCGCAATAATTGGTGTTTTGGCTTGTCTCTGCAACCGTTGAATAGCATATTTCAATGTGCTCTTGATCACCGATTGAATCGCAATCTTTTATTGCTGCATTAGGATTAGTCAATGCCTCTCTTTTTATATTATCGATTTCCTGTCCAAATGTTATCGTTGTACCACCAACCACTTGCTGATTGGTATTATCATTTGTATTTTGGCCATTATTATTTTGCTGTCCTTGTGCTGGAAGATTATTTTGATTGTTTGCAGGAATGTTTTGGGATGCTGCAGCGTTAGTCTTGTCTTGCTCTGTAGCAACAACCTCGAACTCTATGCTGCTTTTTGCTTGCTTGTTTCCATAATCTGCCGTTGCTACAAGATAATATTTTCCTGGCTGAAGATTTTGTGGTATCTGAATAGTCCTGCTGACGCGTGTGTTAGTCTCTACAGCAAGTGTCTCTTCTTTTCTTGCAAGAACTGTGTTTGCGTCATCGCTTATTATATATTTGACAGTCGCATCGAACCTATTTTGACTGCCCATGTTAGTCATCTGTATCTGATAGTTTATGTTATCTCCGGCAAGATAAGCGGATGAATCAGTGCTAATGCTGATGTCTAAGAGCGTGCTATTTTGGAACAGGCCTAAATTGAAAACACCGTATATCACAATCCCGATAAGAATTATTGCAATGCTTATGCCTATTATGGTCTTGCTTGAGAAATTAACTTCGTGTTTTACATTTATGTTAACGTTGCCATTATTGATGTCATTGATAACTTTTCCGACCACTCCCTGATCAAATCCTTGACCTATCAATGTGCTACGTAGAATATCTATAGAGTACCCGTTGCGGACCTGAACTTGTATATAATTTCTTAATTGTTGTTCCAACGCCTGATTACTCGAATTGCTGTTGCCCGAGCTTATGTTTTTGATGGCTTCATCTATGTCAGATTCTTTTATGTTACTTGTCAAGAGAACTTTTCTTATATAGTCTATGCTGTAGCCTTGAGCACTGTACTTTTTTATATAATCAATCAGTTGCTGATTTATACTGACTCACCCCTCATGTATCAGAATATTGCTATTTTTAAAGCTAACGAAAAAATATAAAAAGATAGAATAAAAAATAAGAGAACTACTTCTCCTTCTTCTTGGGTTCGTTTATGTTAACACCGTATTGTTCTTTAGCGTTTGTG
>CAZFVG010000102.1:0-3708 GCA_964522135.1 uncultured Methanosarcinales archaeon
AACCTAAATCAGCCACAAGCCCATATAATGATGTTTTTTCTCTAACATACTTTGCTAATAAATCGGATTCTAATTGAAATGTATTTTTCAATTCGGGCAGAGGATTCTCCACCGCTTTTACATAATGTGTATAGTATGGCGTTGTCATTTTTATCTCCAATAATGTTTTATTGTATCTATAAGTTGAGGTGTTGTTCTTCCGCACCAATATCCGATTGCTGTCGCAAATGCCGTCTTGCTTGCAATTTTAGCGCTTGTATAGATAGAAAATTCTCTTTCAACTTTTTCCTGGTTTTTCTTTATTGAGCTTTTCTTATTCCTAAGAATCTGTGCATATTTTGATTTTAAATCAGGGTATTTCAAAAAAGAGTAATGAGTTTTCCTGACAAAATGTCCTGCGCCTAAATGTAAAACAGTAGGCACTACAGTAGGCGTTGAAAGTACAATTGCACTGAGTCCTGTAAATCCATTTGTATAAGTGTCAGCAATGCCCATCCCATAGCCTGCAATAAATGGTATTCTGAATCTGCTCCATCTACCGATAGTTTCTGCTGCTTTTTTTGCAAAGTAGGAAGTTGAACTAATCGAGGAGTTTTCATTCATACTGTTTAGATATTTTTCAAGATTTGTTCTGCTATATATGCTAGTCATTGTTTCACCATTAATTTGTTTGCCCCTTTGTAAATTCTACAGGTAAAGGTACTAATTTTGAATTATATTCTGGTAATAAGAATAATGGTGTTGTAATGCCAGTAACAGGAACTGTCAATAGATCATCATCTGTTACGCCTTCAAGGTTTTTTAGGTATTTATCCATGAAGCTATCAATTTGAGATATTTCCAAATCTAATCCTTCATGAGTATCGACAATTCTTGGGAATCCGTTGTAGAATACGCTCTTCACGAGATACCCTGCAGGTTCACTTTTATGGAGAAGTATGCAATTATGTCTATATAGTGCGATGAATCTATTCTTGAAATCCTCTAAGCCGCTCTTAGCAACACTCTCTGCAACATCTCTTGTGGATAATATTTGATCTATCGTTACTATGTTAATAGTATTCTTTACAAAATCCTGAAGCGGCCACATCTTATCATCGATGTTTATCTCCGTCATATCAGGATCTCCCTCGAACTTGATGCATCTAGATACATCTAGATGGTACATCAATTTGTATATCATAACCATAGGTTCGTCCATTTTTTCCCCCAACATATTATTTGTGATAGATCTTGATTGTGATTTTTATTTTATTTTTAATAAAAAAAAATAAAAAAAATAAAAAATGGTTTATTCTTTTACGGCCTTTCCGTCTTTTATTACCATCAAGGTATATTGTGACTCCTTCATGTCGCCGTTGCTATCGAAGCTTATCGTTCCAGAATATCCCTTATATCCCTGTACGTTGTATAACGCGTCCTTTACTGCCTCTGGATTGTCTCCAGCCTGCTCGATTGCATTCTTGAATATGTAGAGTGCATCATAGCCTTGTGTCGCGCCTAGAGTTAATGCTGCATCTGCGCCGTATTTGGCTGCGAATTTCTGCTTGAATTCCTGTGGAACATCTGCTCCTACAACAGTGTATTGTGCACCGTCACTAACACCTTGCGTCTGCGACCATATCGTTGGGTCGTCCCATGCGTCGCCACCGAAGAATTTATCCGATGGTATGCCTAACTCTTTTGCTTCCTTAAATGCTAGTACTGTCGACTCTGTGTATGAAGGCATGTATATTGCGTCTGGATTTGCATCCCTTATCTTTGAAAGTATTGTCCTCATATCTGTTACATCTCTTGGATACGATTCATGGAATACTATTTTTCCACCGAGTGCGGTATAGCTCTTGATGAATACATCTGCAAGCCCTGTGCAATAATCGCTTTGGCATTCTGCAACTGCTACTGACTTTGCCCCGTTATTGTATAGATATTTTGCGTCAAAGTCTCCTGCTAATGTGTCTGATGGGTAATCCCTGAATATGTAATCTCCCGAATTTGTTATCGCTGGATTCGAGCTTGCTGGACTTATCATAACTATCTTATTAGCCTCTGCGATTGGCGCTACAGCAAGTGTCTCTGCACTGCATCCTGCACCGACGATGTATTTTACATTGTCTACAGATACTAATTTATTCATTGCATCCACTGCATCCTTACCGTCACATTTTCCATCTTCTGCAATTATCTGTACTTGCCTTCCATCGATTCCGCCGTTGGCGTTTATCTCGTCAGCAGCCAAATTTACTGCATTGACTACAGATTGTCCGATGCTTGCGGCATCTCCAGTGAGCGGCATAATTATGCCAAACTTTATTGGCTCTTGAGCCTTTGCTGGTTGCGATGCAACTGCCTGACCCGTAGGTCCAGTCCCGGTATTGCTGTTTGTGTTATTACTACAGCCTGCTATGAGCAAGGCTACTAAAAACAGACCTAAAATTCCAAACATAACATTTCTTGTCTTATTCATTTTTTGCTATCCTCCATGTTTTTCATAAGAGCGTAATCATCTTTTGATTGATTATAGAGCATTTGTTTCGTACGCCGTGATTTTTCATTTCTTTTCTCTCTGATATTGTTAATAAAATATCGAGATGAAAATACACCTGTAAAGAGACTAACACACACATCATTTTCTGCGATGAATTTTCCAATCCCTGAAAGCAGCGTTCCATGGTTTGCTATTGATTCAAGTCCACAGCCAAGTTCAAACGTTGCTGCTCCTGCGAGCAATGAAATAGCCGTTGATTTGACTGCAGGCATAAAAAAATCCGCGATATCATCTTTATGTTCTGAAACATAAGTTATGATCGGGTTCCATGCTTGAGCGTATATTGGGTCCATTTTATTCTCCTCTAACTTTTTTTATTACTCGCGCTATGCTGCCGCGAAATCCTGGTTGGTATAATCTTGATTCGTCGCTTCGTACCCAGTCGTTCTGCGCACTATATTTCGAGACTAGTTCTTCAGCCATTTTTTGTGAAGGGTACACTCGAACTGTTATTTCTCTAGCGTATTCTGTAGTATCAGTAGAGTTAAGTGTAAAATCTGTGCGGGAAGATTTTCTATAGAATAATTTAGCATCTTTCAAATCATTGAAGTGAACTGTTTCTGTCGTATTCAGAGTGCGTTGTCCTAGAATTTCTTTATAGGTTAAGGCGCCAACCATAAAACTGTCTGTCCAATCAATATTTTTGTTTATCTCTCTGATATTGGTTTCTTGACCATTTTTTAGAGATGATATAAATTGGTTAAGTAGTGTCCTATCGAAACAATCTTGTGCAGGTGCTACGCAGAAATTTACCCAATTCGTACCATTCTCGTAGTGTGCGCTCTGGAAATAAGATGAATCTTTTTCAGAATTTCTAACTATGTACACTCTAGGATTCTTTTCTAATGATTCTTTAACAAGAGACAATAAGCTTTGTGTCATTTTGCTATCCCCCAAAATTGCTACAAATTTTTACCCCCGTTGAATGGTTGTATCTTTGTAGTAGTGACTTTTAATATAGAAACGATGGGCGATTATATATACTTTTTCAATATATACTATATATGCATATAGATATATAGATATATTCGAAATATTTATATATTATTTGTGCTTACCAAGACTGTGAAGCGCAAAATAATGAAGCTCGGACCATCAACCATGGTCATAAGCCTACCTAGTAAATGGGTCAAAACGACCAACTTAAAGGCAGGCGATGA
>CAZFVG010000103.1:0-3670 GCA_964522135.1 uncultured Methanosarcinales archaeon
CGTATCAAGGGATGCTGTAACCTTTTTTATTGTTGAATGGAGTCTTGAAAGCATGAAACGCTCTTCATCATCAAGGACAGGATTATGTACAAGTTTTACTGTATGCGCCATGTCGATAAGGTAATTATGAAGGTTCCACAATATTATGAGGTTTTTCTGCTTTAATGCTATCTCATCCCAACTAAAACTCATATCATCACCAATAGCTATGTCTATTGCGAAATATCTTAATGCGTCAACGCCATATTTTTCTATTACTTCGTATGGAGAAATAATATTACCTAAAGATTTTGACATCTTCTCCCCTTCAACATCTGTTATGAAGCCGTGCATTGAAACATTTTTGAAGCTTGGCCTATCAAGTGCAAGAGTTGACGCGACCATTAGCAGGTTGAACCAACCTCTTATCTGATCCTTTCCTTCTACGATGAAGTCGGCTGGGAAGTATTTGTTGAAGAGTTCTGTCTGTTGCGGGTAATCAAGGCAATTCCATGATGATGTTCCTGCATCTATCCATACATCAAGAACATCCGGGATCCTTGTCATTTCAGCGCCGCATGAACATTTTAATTTTACAGTGTCTATCCATGGCTTATGTAAATTATCAGGAACTGGAGTGATTGCTCTATCTTTAAGATCTTTTATTGAGCCTATGACTTCGTATTTATTGCATTTGGTGTCAGAACATTGCCATATTGGAACTGGTGTCCCCCAGAATCTTTGCTTTGTTATAGAGTTATCTTTCAGGTTTTTCAGCCATGAATCGAATGCGTTCTTTGCAGTATCAGGGACCCAATTTATGTCTTTATTGAATTCTAGCATCCTATCTTTCAAGTCCTCTGTCTTGAAGAACCATTGCTCAGTCAATCGAAATATTACTGGATTATGACATCTCTGGCAATGCGCGTATTCGTGCTCTACATATGCCGTCTCAATCAGTACATCCTTCTCGCGCAGCATTTCTATGAACGATGAATCGTCAGCCTTTGCTGTCAGTCCCATGAACTTTCCTTCGGTGAATACGCCAAGTTCATCGATGTCGTTGAATGCTGGGATCCCATATTTTTTTCCGACCTCAAAATCTTCAGGACCACAGCCAGGTGCGCAATGGACAAGACCTGTTCCAGCGCTTGTATCTACATACTCTTCGGACATTATGACTGTGTGAATATTCTTATGATAATGTTTCAACTTACTATATATCGGCATCTCTTCATGGAATGGATGCACGTAGCCTAATCCTGATAATTTTTCTCCCTTGAACTCTTCGACTACCTCAAAACTTTTGCCAGCAACACCGCTGATGAATGCAGTGCTGAGCGCTGTGGAGACGTACCAGTACTCATATTTTCCACCAGATATCTTCACTTTAGCTTTTACATAGTCGAGTTCTGGATTTACCATAACGGCAAGATTGAATGGTATAGTCCATGGTGTAGTTGTCCATATTATTAGATAATCATCTGCTGTATCTTTAACCTTAAATTTTACAAATATCGAGTTATCTTTGACATTTTTGTATTCTAGTTCGTGTTTTGCAAGAGCAGTCTCACAGTATCTGCACCACGTCATGACTTTGTTTCCCTTGTATAACCTGTTCTTTTCATGAGCTTTTTTTATCAAAAACCATTCACCATCCATGAAACTGTTGTGTATTGGCATGTATGCATTCTCATTGCTTATCCATATACCCATGTTCCACATGTCATCACTCATGATGTTAGCATTCTCTTCAGCAAATTTGAAGCATTCCTTAGAGAACTTTTCTAGGCCAAAATTCATTATATCATGCTTAGTTTCAAGATTGAATTTCTTCTGAACCTTACTTTCTGTAGGTAAGCCATGCATATCATAGCCACCCCTATCCCACACGTCAAATCCTTTCATGCGCTTGTAACGCATTATCTGATCCTTCAGAAAGTGGTTCCATGCAGTTCCAAGATGAATCCTACCAGAAGTATACGGTGGACCCTGCAACCAATAGAATTTTTCCTTACCATGATTCTTCTTCTTAATCTTCTTGAACGTATCATTATCTTCCCAAAGCTTGAGAATCTCCGATTCGACTTCCTTGAAACTATAAGACTTTGATGGAGCAGCCATAAAGAATAAGACAAGACGACTATTTATATAGTTTTTCAAAAACTATTAAAAGAGGGATAATAAACAATGTATTATGAGAGAAGTTGATATACCAAAGGCAATTGTTGGATTATCAGGAACTATGCTAGATCTAGGATCTGGAATGGGTCAAGTTGCAAAATATTTCAAAAATTTCAAGATAACAGCAGTTGATAAGGACAGAGAATCATTGGACCAATTGTTCATAAACTTGAGAGGATATGATGTCAAAACAGTCCTTAGCGATATTAGAGATTATAAAATTGATACAAATTATGATGTAATAGTCTGCGCAAATGTTCTGCATTTCCTAAAAAAAGAGGAACCACCAGGCATAATTAAGAACATACAAGAACACACAAAAATTGGTGGATTAAACATTATCAGTGGATTTACGATAAATGGAGAACTTAAATCACCAAATTTCTTCCAAAAAGGAGAACTTAAAAATTATTATTCTGGGCATAAAATACTTCATTACGAAGAATCTGTCGTTGATGTTTACGAGAGACATACTGACGGCTCAAATAAGAGTCATGAACTAGCCTTTATCATAGCAAAAAAGGTATCATAATCAATAAAATTATAAATAACGTATTCTAATAAGTATTATGGCATTGTTCAGAAAGGATTCCGGGATAGAGACTATAAAGAATTCTTGTCCTATATGCCGCTCTGATGTAAAAGGCAATGACGTTTACTTGTATTTTTGTCAACACTGTAATATACTATTCCGAAAAGAAGACTTAATATTAACTAGCGAAGCCGTCAACAAGATACTTAAAGAAAAAGTAGCAGAAAAATTCACAAAAGATCCATTACCAATCGAAAAACCAATACTAGAAAAGAATATCTCAGAAGATCACAAGAAATTACTTAACACATACCATTCAGAAAGAAAATATTTTGTATCAAAAAAATCTAACGTAATTCACGCATCAAACTGTCCATACGGAAAAAACATCAAGAAAGAAAACAGAATAGTTTTACGATCAATCGAAGGCACAAAGTATAAGAAATGTCGATGCCTTAATGAATAATTTTTTGGAGGATGAATTTATGAAACATAAAGAACAACGAGTAGCAGTCTTCGTAGACGTGCAAAACATGTACTATTCAGGAAAGAACTTATACAAGAGAAAGGTAAATTTTGGAATGCTACTGAAAAACGCAGTTGCCGGTCGAGCACTAATAAGAGCGCTAGCGTATGTCATAAAGGCTGACATGCCTGACGAACAAAATTTCAGAGACGCATTATCAAGCATAGGATTCGATGTCAAGATGAAGGAACTACAAGTATTCTTCGGCGGACACAAAAAAGGGGACTGGGACGTCGGAATAGCAATGGACACCATAAGACTTGCTCCAAAAGTTGATACTATAATACTTGTTTCAGGTGATGGAGACTTCGCAGAACTAGTAGTATACCTTCAGGGCCTCGGATGTAGGGTCGAGGTAATGGGATTCGAGAAGACAACAAGCTCAAGACTCCTTGCTGTAGCTGATGACTTCATGCCTATAGATAAGAAATATATGATATAGGTAAAAA
>CAZFVG010000104.1:0-473 GCA_964522135.1 uncultured Methanosarcinales archaeon
AAGGCTTTATTGACGATGAATGATAAGTTATCTTCTTCCCTGAATACTGCGCCTCAACAGTCCCCGCAAGCATTCAACCAATCGATGCAGCAGCAGATACCTGGCATGAACAGTTCATTCCCTCCATTCCCGAATCAGCCTAGTCAAAGGCAGATGCCCTCATCGCCTTCGAATATGAATCCTTCGGCTATGCCTCCTCTTGATGATTTTCCACCTATGGGAAACCTTCCACCAATGGATAGTATGAATAAATTGCCGTCGATGGGTGCCCCGCCCTCAAAGAAAAAATTCTTAGGGTTCATGTAAAATGATAGATCTTAGGAGAGATTTGTATTCGAGGATGGTGATTTCTGCACAGAAGAATAGACGGCTTAATCTGATGTTCAGGTCGCGGGCAGATGATCTTGTTGTCATCCGCGGCCCGGACGCCCGCAGCGAACGCTCTTGCTGAAACACTCGATGCCGTCGATCTT
>CAZFVG010000104.1:483-3618 GCA_964522135.1 uncultured Methanosarcinales archaeon
GATCTTGTTGTCATCCGAAAAACTATTCCTGTATCGATGCCGCTGCCTATTTCTCGATCGATTAACATATCGCATGACGTCAATAATGAAAGGTACTCTTTGCCTTCTACAAAACCTGCTCCTGCTGCGTTGATACGATTTCCTATAAGTGCCATTCCTGCTCCGAACAGATCGAGGCGTATAGACGATAAATTGACGGAGATATTAGAGAATCCGCGTCTTTTGGAAATAAAGAAGGATCTTGACATTGCGGAGTCGTTGCTTGCAAAAATAAAATTGTCTGATAGAAATAATCCAAAGATATCGTCGATAGAGAAGACCATTTCGCGGATCAGGTCATTGGTCGAGCAGAAAACTTATATCTGATGATGTTTAGTCTATCTTCATTTTCACGTCTAGAAATAACTCATAATTTTGTGTTTTTCTTGGGTCTATCTTTGCAATATATATGACTGCGTTGACTTTGTTGCTTCTTATTATGCTGTATGATAATATCTTTTTCTTCAATTCTTTTATCGCTGTTATATCCTTTACCACGTTGGAATATGTGCTTATGAGCTATAGGAGTTCCTTAGGAGTTTCTATATTTACTTTTTTGAAATCTTCTTTTACATGAAGCGTTAGGTCGTCCGTATAATACGCATTATTCTGGATATTATTGAGAATATACTTTATTTGAAAAAAACATATAACAGCAGGTATTATGAGATTTCTTGATTTAATCTATAAGTCTCTTCCCATCACTGTCTTTCTGCCGTTGGCCTCTGCCCTCTTGAGAGAGTCCTGTATCATCTGCTTCACTTTCTCATTGAGCGTCTCGACGTAATCTGCGCTTACGTTAACCGGGGCAACGATGTCCTTTATCTTCGTTTTTACAATAACCCATTCATTCATTTTATCACCTGCGTTTTATTTTAGATGTTTTTTATATTTAAATGTTATCTATGTGTGAACCAGAATTTGTATATTTCGTTACCGCCTTTTTTCTCTATCGCATCCAGTCTGCAGAACCCGAACCTTTCGAATTGTATGACTTCGCCGACTTTGACATTTTTTATGTTGTGTTCTGCTACGCCGCCGATTATCTTCGCATCGTCCATCATTACTTCTACATTTAGATTTCCATATGCTGGGAGCCAATGCATTATCTTTTTACCCTCGCCTTTGAATTTCTCATAGTCATTGCTATCGAACGTGCATATTCCGCCTGTGAATCTGAAGTTAAAGCAATCCATAAATCTATACAATCCCCCTTCTTTCAATTCCTTTTGGTCTGATCGTAATATTAGGAAATCCTTTTCTGTCTCTATCTCCCTCTCTCCATATTCGTCATTTTCAGGATGATACTTCAGGCGTATAGTCTGATAAGGAGCATCTTCTATCGTGACGCGCTCATAATCGTGCATCATGAAGAATCTTTTGGCGGTCTTATCTACTATTCTCTTGTTCTGTATTATAAGATCGTCCCATGTCATCGTGCTCTCTGATTTTGTTATACCCGTTGCAACGACAAAATTTTTTATTGCTTCAGGTTGGAATCCACGCCTACGAAGTGCAGCGATAGTCGGAAGCCTTGGGTCATCCCATCCGATGTATTCTCCGTTATTTATCTTCTCTCTTATCACCCTGCCTTGGCTTTCTACACCTTCGATGTTGAATCTTGCAATCTCGTACGTCTGCGTTATATGCAATCCTAACATCTCCTGAATATATCTTTGGAGTTCTGAACGTAATTCAAATTCCTTACTTCTTATCCTGTGTGTTATCCCGAAATATCCGTCCATTATGGAATTCTGGAAGTCATAATTTGGCCATATTCTATATTTTGTCCCATGCCTTGCGTGAGGCTCATCGATTATCCTGAATATCGTCGGATCGCGCATAGTCGTGTTTTGGTGCTCGAGATCTATCTTAAGCCTCAATATTGCCTCTCCTTCCTTACATTTTTTAAAGTCTTCCCACAATTTAAGGTTCTCTTCCGGACTTTGGCTTCTATGCAAGCATGCATGTCCCTCTGCTCTTGATTTCTTTATCTTTTCCTCGTTGCAAAAACACATATACGCTTTACTATCCTTGATGCATTTTACAGCGTATTCATAGAATAATTCCATATAGTCAGAGGCACATATAAGTTCATCCCATCTTGCCCCCACCCACCATAGATTATCCTTTATTATATCATAGAATTCGTTCTTTACAAGTCTTGGATTAGTATCTTCGAATCTTAACACGAATTTCCCACCGTATTTCTGAGCGAGAAGATAATTCAATAGGCATGCCTTAGCGTGGCCGATGTGTGGATATTTCTCAGGACCTGGAGGATATGCTGTAATGATCCTGTCACCATCCGTTATTCCGAAGAACGCGAATATATTCCTCTCTTCCTTCTCTTTTTTCTCAAGCATCTCCGGAAACTCATCTTCAATCTCTTTCACAGATATATCCGTCGGTTGAGCATTGATTCGCTTCACTATATTATTTACTTCTATTGATAAGAATTTCATGTCTGACTTGGCTTCAGGCATCTCTCCGATAATCTTACTAATGACCGCTCCAGGGTTTGCCTTTCCGTTAAATTTTACGGCATTCGCAAGAGTGTGTTTTCTTATTGTCCGACGTAGAACTTCGACATCCATAGAACACTAAATAAGAGAATAATTTATAAAGTTTGTTTATACTCTCTGGAATATGGGCAGGTAGTTCAGCTCGGTAGAACGTTCCGTTCGCAACGGAAAGGCCCCGGGTTCAAATCCCGGCCTGTCCATCTTTTAATCTATTTGATGCCTTGATAAAAATGAAACAGCCGATATTCGTTGTCCAAGAACACCACGCACGGAATTTGCACTGGGATTTCCGATTAGAGATGGATGGTGTTCTAAAATCGTGGGCCGTTCCTAAAGAGCCTCCGCTCGAGGAAGGGATAAAGAGGCTTGCGATAATGGTCGATGATCATGCGCTTTCTTATGCGAAATTTCATGGAGAGATTGGAGAGGGTTATGGCAAGGGAACTGTACAGATATGGGACTCTGGAATATACGAAATGGAATCATCAAAGGAAAAGAAGATGGTTTTTGTTCTAGATGGAAAGAAGATGAAGGGACGCTACACGATGAAGATAGTGTCTCCCACTTCGTA
>CAZFVG010000105.1:0-3610 GCA_964522135.1 uncultured Methanosarcinales archaeon
ATACCCCCAAAAAACAAACACAAATTCACAAACAACAAGAAACAATAATACTAAAAAATATCCATTACAAACTAGTAATATTTATATATTATATAATTGTTCTAAACATATGAACTTCAAAGAACTCAACAAATTAATTTCAGAGAAAAGAGCTGGATTAAGACAGCTCGTCACAATAGAAGAACAAAAGATAAGAGAACTAACAATTCAAGAAGCCAAAAATGTAAAGCTTATAGATATAATAGAATCATTTGATATATCTCTTACCGAATTCCATAAACATGCGCATCACGATAAGGATTTAAGGATAGTAAATTCAGATTATGAAGTTCATGTTGAAGATTCTAGAAATTTTAAATCAGGAAGTCCTGTAAGAATCGAAGGTACAGAATATAATATATATGTTGATAGAGGTAATCTCACTTTTTATATGCCTAGGTATGTTGTTGCGAATACATTCCAAGGATCAAAAGTTCAAGAGTTCTATGATAAATTATTTGTCGTCTTAAAGTACGTCATTGAGCAGGAGCCTGATCTTCCGTTCTAGAAATGTTAAGGATAACAAAATCTATATCTTTAACCATCTGAAGTATAATTCTGTCAATTTCTTTGGATCCTCAGTCATATATACCATAAATATATCATAACGTTTCGCTGGAGCGGCTTCGTAGTTAATTTCAGGTTGATGGCCTGGGCTCTTAAGCTTCTTATAAAAATTTCTAGCCATATCTCTAAGGCCGAATATTTGGTAATCGGTCACTGGCAACGAAGTAATCTTATCGATTCTTTTCCCTTCATACTCGTTGTCCATAAAAAAGAAGAATTATAATTAATTTAAAAAATTATTGAAAAGAAAAATAATAAAGAAAAATAAATAAAAGATATCTAATCAGAACTCTTCTGAGTCTTTTGATGCATCATAGGCTTCTTCTTGCTGCTCTTCTTCTGCTTTCTCTTCAGTCGTTTCTTCTGATGCTGGAGCCTCTGATGATTGTTCTTGTGCTGGTACTTCTGATGCTGCGCCTATAACCTGTGCGAACGCAACCTTCTTTGCTACCTTTGTTATCCTTATCTTTACCTTGTCGCCGACTTTTGTTCCGGGTACAAAGATTACGAATCCCTGCTTCTTTGCTACACCGTCGCCTTTCTCTGCAACAGATAGGATCTCTGTATCTAACTCTTCGCCCTCTTTTACTGGGACGAATCCGCCGCCGCCACCGCCGCCGCCTCTAAATCCGCCGCTGCTACGACCTCCGCCGTAACTGCCGCCACCGCCGCCGTAGCCGCCACCAAAACTTCTCCTTTCTCCTCTATCTCTTCCATATTCCATTTCAATTACACCATATTTTACGGTCTTAAGAAGTGAACAAAGATACATTTCCCTAAATCGTTTTAAGAAATAGTACTTGTCCAGGCATACTTAAACTCCGTGATAAAGTCTTATAATGCAGGGTTTTTTATAAAGTTTATGAAAAGAAAGGTCAATCGATGGTTATGTGTGTATAAAAACATTTTTAGAATTTTACATGAATTTTATATAATATTATCAAGACGTATCTTAAAATATTTGATTAGGACATGTTTAAGCAGCATATTAAGTATGCTTTTATATACCTTATAACCTATTTTTACACAAAACTAAGCACAATTATACAAGAACGATTTTTACACAAAGCCCCATTTTCCACAAAATATTTAAATAAGTAGTGTTTATCTATGTTCGTTATGGTTGAGCTTAACTCAACAAATGGGCATAATTGAGGGATAATATGATAAAAAAAGAAGCAGAGAAACCTAAAGACAATTCTAATCATGAGGAACAAGAAAATACAGAAAATATACCTCAAACCAACACTAAAGACCAACAAATCGAAGAACTCACAAATACACTCCAAAGACTTCAGGCCGATTTTGAGAACTACAAAAAAAGGATTGACAAAGAAAATATCTCAACGATAAAGAATGCTAACGCGTCATTAATCAAAGAACTGCTTGCAGTCCTTGACAGCTTTGAACTAGCGATAAAGAACAATCATGAAAATAATCCAGAGATAGCAAAATTCAAAAGAGGTCTTGAAATGATTTATGCGCAATTATATTCGGTATTAGAATCAGAAGGACTGAGAATGATAGAGACAAAAAACAAGAAATTCGATCCCTTCAAGCACGAAGTATTGATGATAAAAGAAAGCGACGAACCAGAAGATACAATACTACAGGAATTCCAGAAGGGTTATATATTAAATGATAATGTACTGCGACATTCAAAAGTGATGATCGCAAAGAAAAAAACAAACGATAAACAAGGTGATACACATGAGTAAGATAATAGGAATAGATTTAGGAACAAGCAACAGCGCAGCAGCTGTACTTGAAGCAGGAAAGCCAAAGATAATCCCTAGTGCCGAGGGAGCAACATTATACGGAAAGGCATTCCCAAGCTATGTAGCATTCACAAAAACGGGAGAATTGCTCGTCGGAGAGCCAGCAAGAAGGCAGTCGGTCAGCAACACCGAAGGAACCATTGCCGCAGCAAAAAGAAAGATGGGGACGGACTACAAATATAAGATAAACGGCAAAGAGTACACTCCACAACAAATATCAGCATTCATATTGCAAAAAATAAAGAAGGATGCAGAGGCGTTCTTAGGAGAGCCAGTGACGAAAGCAGTAATCACAGTGCCGGCATATTTCGACGACAATCAAAGACAGGCGACGAAAGACGCTGGAACGATTGCGGGTCTTGAAGTAGTAAGAATAATAAATGAGCCGACAGCAGCATCACTCGCTTACGGTTTAGACAAGAGCGGAAGTCATAAGATACTCGTATTCGATCTTGGCGGCGGAACACTTGACGTAACTATTATGGAATTCGGCGACGGCGTGTTCGAGGTAAAATCAACATCAGGAGATACGCAACTTGGCGGAACAGACATGGACAACGCAATTGTCGACTATCTTGCAAAAGAATTCAAGAAGACAGAAGGCATAGATATAACAAAAGATAAGGTCGCAATGCAAAGACTCAGAGAGGCCGGAGAGAAGGCAAAGATAGAATTATCGACGGTACAGGATACTGAAATAAATCTGCCATTTTTGACGGCAGATCAGAACGGCCCGAAACACTTCACACACAAATTGACAAGATCGACGCTAGAACACATCATTGAGCCTTTGATCAAGAGATGCAAGCATCCGGTAGAGCAGGCCATAAGCGACGCAAAATTATCATTCAGCGACATAAACAGAATAATACTCGTCGGAGGACCAACAAGGATGCCGATAGTGCAAAAATTTGTTGAGGAGATAACGGGAAGAAAGGTCGAACACGGAGTAGATCCTATGGAGTGTGTCGCATTAGGAGCGGCAGTCCAGGGAGGAGTGCTTGCAGGAGAGGTAAAAGATGTGCTATTACTCGACGTAACACCATTATCACTCGGGATAGAGACACTCGGCGGGGTATGCACAAAGCTTATAGAAAGAAATGCAACAATCCCGACGAAGAAATCGCAGATATTCTCGACGGCAGCCGATAATCAGAACGCTGTGACAATTCATGTACTGCAGGGAGAGAGACCGATTGCGCAAGACAACAAAAGCCTTGGAAGAT
>CAZFVG010000106.1:0-3603 GCA_964522135.1 uncultured Methanosarcinales archaeon
AAGCCTTAAAGAGGGGACTGTGATGTACGACATTGACGATTCTGAATTAGGAAAGAAGAAGGACCACGTCACAGTCAAGAAACTTGAGAAATATTTTAAGGTGACTGGAAAAGCTCTTGAAATGGCGCGGGCAGCCGTCGACAAAACACGAATAAAAGAGGCAATGGATTTTCTTGATATGGCATCAAGATATTATAGCGATGCAGGGCACTTCCGAAATAAGAACGAGTATGTCCTTGCGCTCAGCGCACTCAATTATGCACACGGATGGCTTGATGCAGGAGCGAGGATAAAATTATTTGATGTCCATGACTCTACAATATTTACCGTCGATGATGAGTGATTATTTCTTAGAGGAATATTTTCTATTGTAATCTACATTTTTTCCATTCTCAACTATCAATGCATGATACTCTTGGAATAATCTATAATCTTTTGGAAGATTATTTTCAAACAATAATTTTATTTCGTCATATGCGAATTTTTCTGTTATAATGTTCATACTGGCTAATAACCTTCTAGTATATGCGTCTACGACGAATTCCGACTGGTTGTACGCGTACAATAATATAGAGTCAGCAGTCTCGGGCCCGATGCCCCAAACTTCAAGAAGTTCATCTCTCGATGGTGCCCTGCCTTTTAACGATAGATAGAATCTTGAGAAAATTTTAAGTTTTTTTGCTTTCTGATTATGATAGCCTGATGATCTTATTATGTTCGCCAACCTTTTTTTATCTATACTCGATATCTTTTTAGGGTCGATAAGATTATTCTTCTTCAAATTTTCTAGTGCCTTCTCTACATTTTTCCACGATGTGTTTTGAGTAAGTATTGCGCCGAGGCATACCTCTAACTGTTGCCTGCCTGTTTTTGGATACGAGAAATCTCTTTTATGATATTCATTGTCTATAGGCCACCACCCCTGAGGACCATACATCCTATATAACTTCTTATAAACTGAGAGAATAATATTCATAAACCTGTTTGTATTGTAAAATTTTTAAATGTTATGCAGTTCCTGAAGATATGGATAATCATTTCAAGAATTTATTGTCTACACTTACAACATTGCTCAAGAATATCGATGATGAATTTTCTCCTTCAATATCCAAACAAGAGGGTAGTATAGAAAACTATATCGAAAGAATACGTACTAATGGGAGTGTGCTTTACAGTTATAAGAATGACGAACTCCGCGGAATAATTATATATTTCAAGAATAGCGACGCCATTGACGTAAATCTTTTGTGGATAAGGCCTGATAATAGAAATACGAGTACACTGTACTCTATGATCAGAGATGCCGTGTCGTTTGAGGATGATTATAATAATATGATCCGTGTGAGAACAAGCGATAAGAACCATAAAGCTATTCGCGTGATAGAAAAATTAGGATTTTCACTAGTTGATAGAATTCCAGAAGATAAACTTTCCGGATGCACAACGCTACTATACGAGAGCAAATATGCTCTTATAAGAAAATATTTTAAGATTAATTAAAGCAAAACCTTTTTAAACGAACCTAAGTTTCTATGCTTATTCAAATCGCCTCCTATTCTAACTGTCCATAAATCCTGCAAACGGTAGGACATATAGAATCATACTGAATGAGTACTTGATGTAACAATCGAGTATGATGTAAGAATGACTCCATGCAAACAATAAAACCAACAATAGTGGTTTCTTTAAGTTTCATGTAATTAATTTTATGCGACCCAAATATAAGAGAAATTCTAGCGGCTAACGATTCAGTATAATTCTAATTGAAAGATTTCTATTGTACTGAAAACTAGAATCAGGATATATAGTGATGAATTCCCGTTGATCCTGCGGGGGATTGCTGCTATCAGGATTCGATTAAGCCATGCAAGTCAGGTCAGTAATGGCCGGCGACAGGCTCAGTAACACGTCGATAATCTGCCCTAAGGTTGAGGATACCCACGGAAAACTGTGGCTAATACTTGATAGTGAAAGGGTTCTGGAATGAACCTTTCATTAAACGCAAGGCCTTAGGATGAGTCGGCGGCGGATTAGGCAGTTGGCGGTGTAACGGACCACCAAACCAAAGATCCGTAGGGGCCCTGGAAGGGGTAGCCCCGAGAGGGACACTGAAATACTGGTCCCAGCTCCACGGAGTGCAGCAGGCGCGAAACCTTTACAATGCGCGAAAGCGTGATAGGGGGATCCTGAGTGCTTACGGTTTATCTGTAAGCTTTTGCCAAGAGTTCACATCTTGGAGAATAAGTGGTGGGAAAGACCGGTGCCAGCAGCCGCGGTAACCCCGGCGCCACGAGTGGCAATCTTATATTGGGCCTAAAGCATTCGTAGCAGGTTTGAAAAATCTCTTGTGAAATTGTCGAACTCAATACGACAGCGTGCAGGAGACACTTTCAGACTAGAGACTGGGAGGAGTTGGGGGTATGTCTAGGGGAGCGGTTAAATGTGATAATCCTAGACAGACCACCTGTGGCGAAGGCGCCCAACTAGAACAGTTCTGACTGTGAGGGATGATAGCTAGGGGTGCGATCCGGATTAGATACCCGAGTAGTCCTAGCCGTAAACACTGTGAGCTAGGTGTCGCGTATTCTACGAGAATACGCGGTGTCGTAATGAAGATGCTAAGCTCACCGCCTGGGAAGTACGGTCGCAAGACTGAAACTTAAAGGAATTGGCGGGGGAATACACCAGGAGTGCGGCGTGCGGTTTAATCTAACTCAACGCAGAACACCTTACTAGAAGCGACGGCAGGATGAAGATCAGTCTGAAGGGCTTATCTGACGAGCCGAGAGGTAGTGCATGGCCGCCGTCAGCTCGTGTCGTAAGATGTCCTGTTAAGTCAGGCAACGAGCAAGACCTGTACCTATAATTGCTAACGGGATCTCCGGATTGACTGAGCACTTTATAGGGACTGCCTTCGTAAGGAGGAGGAAGGTGCAGGCAACGGTAGGTCTGTATGCTCCGAATCTTCTAGGCTACACGCGCGCAACAGTGGTTAAGACAATGGGATGCAACACCGTAAGGTGAAGCTAATCCTCGAAACTTAATCGTAGTTTAGATTGTGGGTTGCAACTCACCCACATGACAACGGAATTCCTAGTAATCAGAGTTCATCATACTCTGGTGAATATGTCCCTGTTCCTTGCACACACCGCCCGTCAAGCCAATCGAGCAGGGTTTAGATGAGGCTACATTTCTTGATGTAGACGAATCTAAGCTCAGTAAGATGGGTTAAGTCGTCACAAGGTCACCGTAGGGGAACCTGCGGTGGGATCACCTCCTTTTTTTTATTTTTTTTAGATTCACGTCTAAGAATTATAATCGAGTCATTCTTACATCACATTCTCTTATGTTCAAGAGTTTTCATTAGCAAAAAAAAGTTGTAAGCTACCTTTTGTGCTTATGGGGGCTGGTAGTTAAACCTGGTATAACGTCCCCCTTGCACGGGGAAGGCTTCGGGTTCAAATCCCGACCAGTCCACTTTCATTTCATATGTTTTGGAATTAATCATATATCATAACTCATGCTCATTTATTGAATGGGAAAGCTGGTAACATAACATGTTACTGGTGGAAGGCTAGAATATATTTCGTTGCAGCCTACAAT
>CAZFVG010000107.1:0-3600 GCA_964522135.1 uncultured Methanosarcinales archaeon
ACTGTCTGTCCACCGAAGGCGTCGCTCCATTGTTGTGTCAGATCAAGGATGAATGTTTTTTGTTTTTTTTCATGAATCAATATATAGTCTTTGTGCTCGAATTTCACTATACTTAGGTCGAGATTTTTTATAGGCATGATATCGATGATGAACGGGATTATCTCTCTTACTATCTCGCTAAGCACTCTCTTGTCAGTAGAATATCCATAAGAGTGTGACATTAGTTTTTCTTCTCGCTGGAATCTTAATTTCTTGACTTCTCTTGATATTTTTTGCGCGAATTCTGGTTTTGTGAACTGTTGCAATTCGATTACATGATCTTTTTTGAGCTTTTGTATCATCATGTTTATTATTTCTTTATTTGCGTAGTATTCATTGATCATAATACCACCATCCGAGTGTCAGTCTTATGGCATCTGTATATACTTCCTCAACGTCATGTAGGGATTTATCTGATATCTTGAAAAGTGCAAGACGATTGAATTTTGGGGTGACTGATTTTACCATGCCGTTTTTGGAAAATAATCTAAGGCTTCCTCCATCTTTAGGTTTCATATCTGTAAGATATATCATAAGGGCTATCTTTCGTGTGTCGAGTTCGTCGTCATGACATAGCAGATAATGTGTATTGGTATATACTGTTGAATGGACGCTGATTTTTCCCTTCTTGAGTTTTGTTCCTGTCAGGCCTCCTATATACTGGATGAACGATTCGCTCTTTAAGTAATCGACGAACCCTTTTACAGCTTTATCTTTTGCACCATTGAGGTCGCGGCTTTGTAGGAACGTGAATAGGTCTGATTCCTTGAGATCGTAATGCTCTCGTGTCAGGGCGTTCCTTACCCTGTTTAATGTCTTTTCATCGAAGAAATTATCCATAACGATGTACGGGAATGGCTTGCCTTTCGTGAATGTCTTTGCAAGCTTTTTTGTATCAGTATATTTTGGATTGATGTAATTCATAAGAAGATGTTATAATCAGTCACTTAAAAAGATTATGAAATATAAAATAGATATGAGGGGTACGTATGGCTTATATAGGCTCTTGACGTAACATAGACGTCCTGTCGTGAGCTGCTATTTTTTGAATCTCTTCTCTAGGCACTATAAATAATGTCCCGATAGGATCTTTCTCAAGTTTTTCGTATATCTCTCCTGCTTCTATTCCAAGATGTCTTGCGGTATTATAATACGCATTATCTAATGCGTTATATGTTTTTCCAAATGGCTTGTCTTCTGAGAATGTTCCTGTAACCTTTACGATTTTCTTATGCACTTTAAACTCTTCTTTCCATTGTTCTGGTATATTGTAACCTCTTGCTCTGTAAATGCATGAAAGCATCATCTTAAGATTGTATTCATCGAATGTTTCGGATAATTTTGATTCGTACGATCTGACTAGATTAGAAAGACCCTTTTCTTTAAGCCAGGATTCTTGTAGTGCATCGACTATTCCTGAATCTATTCCTGCCTGTTTTGGAGCTAGAATTTCCTTATGTGGGTCGATTATCATCGAGTTTCCGGATGTGTCTATAATTGGAGTATCATACGTCAGTATATGAGGCCTTGTTGCGACATCTATGACATGTCTAGTATAAGCGAGCGCTCCTTTGATCATGCTTCTGTTCCATATAGAGTCTACTATATCAAAATACGATTCTGGACGATGTTCTGGTTCCGCTCCTCTTTCGAAGAGAACGTCGTACACTGCCGTATTCGTGAACATAGTGTCTCTAAGTTCTGTGACGAGTTCGTGAAGCTGCCTACAATACTTCGTATCGATGTCTGCCCAGAATGTGTAGGTTTCGAATTTAGTCATACTTTAAGAATAAGAAATTAATTTAAAAATTTACCTTTTATGAGTAGCGATAATACCTTTTTAGCATATTTAGAATCAACATTTGTTGACGTCTAAAAATCTCGCGCACTCTCTTGTTTCTTCAAAGCATACATTTATAAAAACATTTGAGATATCTATATTCATGAATTTCCAGGATCTGCAGAAAATCGAGGATTATCAGTTCTATCTAGATCAAGCCTTCAAGCAGTCGAAGAAGCATGGGAATATGATATTTTTGAAATCGAATGGTGATATGTTCTCAAGGGTCATGAAATCAGAGCAAGAGAAGCTTAAACTTTTTTCAAAGACTCTCATGAGCTATATGGATAATATCTATAAGAAGTTCCCAAGTATCGATGGCCTGCCTGAGATATATTCAGAGCTTGTCAGATTGACGCTTGATTACGATTTTTTGAAGAAATCTTTGGGCTCACTCAAATGGTTGTCTGAAAAGATTCATGAGATATCAGGATACTACATGAGAAGATTAAGAAGCTGCAGGAGCGAGGATCAGGTCAAGAGAGTGATGAATGAATATTATGGAAGGACAAGTTCATTAATGAAGCAGGTGAGCAAGCATTTGAAATATATAGAGGATGCCCGTAAGATAATGAAGAATTATCCTACATTGAAGACTGACCTGTATACCATAGCTATTGCTGGATTTCCAAACATCGGGAAGAGCACCCTTCTTGCTAAATTGACCCCTGCAAAGCCGGAGATAAAAGATTACGCGTTCACAACAAAACAGCTCAATCAAGGTTATGCATGGTATGGTGCAAGAAAGATACAGTTTGTCGACACGCCAGGGGTTCTTGATAGGGAGAAGATGAACAATATAGAATTGCAGGCGTATCTTATAATGAAATATCTTGCAAGCCTCATAATCTATGTCATAGACCTTACAGAGCCATATCCTTTGAAGAAGCAGGAAGAGTTATTGAAGAAATTGAAAGAGGAGCATGACACGCCTATAATAGTCTATCTGAGCAAGACAGACATACTTGAAAAGGCAAAATTCGAGAAGGCAAAAAAGAAGTATCGCGCTGTAATTAGTGTTGATGAACTGAATAAGAAAATAGAAAAATCAATTAAGAATTATTAATTCTTTACTACTGTTATCTGGCATGAGCATGGTAGCTTGTTCTTGCATCTTATCAATGCCTCTTTTGCTGTCGGTATATTCTTGCTATCAACGCAGCAAATGAACAATGTGTCGCCTTTATGGACTTGTGCAGCAAGACCAACGACTTTTCCGTAGGAGCCTGCCATTCCTGTACTCATACGGTCTGCTCCTGCTCCTGATGCTAGGACGTTCTCTCTTAGCATGTGATGAGGATGCTTTCTTAATTGTAGATAATATTCAGATTTTCCGACTTTTGCCTCAAGTATCTTGTTGCCTGACTGTCTTGATGATTCAAGCGCATTATGCCTTATCTGAAGCTCTTTCTTTGATAATAATGTCAGCGTATATTCGAACTTCTTCTGAGGATTACCCATAACGTACCTTACAACTTTACTATGAGGGCTAGACTTGATAAAATTCTTAGCTCTATACTTAGATTTCCTTGTGTATGGTCTCTTCAACACCTGATTATAAGCTGAACCTTTCCTTAACTTTGCCATATTATACCTCGAAATATCACATAATTTGTATGACTATAGAAAAAACGATTTATTTATAAAGCTTGCTTTTTTCCCTTCATCATAGCCCCGTAGTCTAGCGGTCAAAGATAGGGCCCTCTGGTTGCGCGAAAGCG
>CAZFVG010000108.1:0-3594 GCA_964522135.1 uncultured Methanosarcinales archaeon
CACTCGCAAGAGACCCGTAATAAGGTGGCTCCAACTCAGAAACAGAACCTCACATTATAGGGATGATGGATAAACCATCGGCGACGATGGAATAAATCCTGACGACGTAGTGTGGATGGATGAAATGGTTAGTCCTGGCCGGTGCAACTCTCTAAGAGGCTAAGTCGAATACCAAGAAAACCTGTTCGTAGAAATGCGAAGGTTTACAGAAGGTGGCTTATAGCTACCCTACACTTTTTTATCACTGTTCAGATTTTTTTTTTGCCTTATGAAATTCCTGTCCAAGGAGTGCGAATATCGCTATGTCGACAAATGTTATTATAAGAAGTATTATCGAGTGATTGAATACGAATTCATATATCTGATAGATTATAGTTAAAGCAAGTAGAGAACTTACGACCGGGAATACCCATAATTTCTTTTTCATGAGAGCAAGCATTATTCCAATGCTTAAAATACCGTGAACGATCATTATCACTGATATAAGTTGGTGGACATGTAGGGACATGTTCCTCGCCGCGTTCATGAAGAAATTTGCCATGACATCATCAGGATCACTCACTAATTCTCTTCCGAATATTGCCTCAACAATTCGGCTTATGGTCGCTGAACTTGCGAAAAGCAGCATGACCCCGGCTATAGTTTCAAGTAGTCCATATATCCCTTTGATGTAAAGGCTTAATCTGAATATCTTATGCTCGATAATGCGCTCTATATGCTTATTCATGTTCTGATGATTTGCTCATCAATTAAAAATGTTTACATATACATCTTTCAAAAAATATCACTACTGAAGAGTAATATTTTTAAATGGACATTTGCTCCGTCTATCATGATTCCGTATTATAAGACTATAGCAGGTGGTAAAGATACCCTCAGAAAAAAACTCGACATAGACAGACTCGAGATGCCTATGAAAGTCATACGATGTCAGGATGGGTTGTTTACAAATCAAGAATATATGAATCTTCTTGGCTATTTTTCTTGGGAAGATTTTGTTTCAGCTTACAAATCAGAACAAAAGATAATAACGCAGGCTGACAAGGTTTCGAAAACTGTTAACGAATTCGAAAATGCAATATCGGAGATAGTTGATAAAGAGACAGAAGATGTAGAGAATCTGCATGATCATGAAGTAGGTATAGCTTCGCTAGTATTCGCCTTGTCTGCTTTCGGTTGCGCGCCGATATCAGGATGTAGGGCTCATCCTGGAGGCACATATTCTTCAGCTCCATCTGCAGGATTATTCGCGCCTAAAACGAAGGCAAGAACTCTGCTAGGTGTTGCGATGCATTCTAATGTCGGAATAATAAATAATTCACATATAGAAGAACATAATGGTATAGAAATATATGCCCACACTGTTACTGATTTGATGCAGTACGCACATAATCTGTATAAGACGCAAAACACTCCTGCACCGAAGTCTAAGAGAAGATAATCGGGAAAAGTTTATATAGTATTTTTCTATTACAGTACCATGATCGATAAAACTAATGCCAAAAGAGATTATTTTCTGAAAATATTCGCTCAGGCAGAAAAACATTATGGGTCCTCTACAAAGAGGCTTGCAGGCGACGACTGGAAATTTGATTGGCAGACACTTATCGCGACTATACTTTCTGCCCAGACAAGAGATGAGACTACAATTCCTGTAGCCGAGAATCTGTTTAAGAAATATCCTACTCTTGAAAGTCTTTCAAAGGCGAGATATGATGATGTCCTCAAGATAATCAGTCGAGTAAATTTCAAGAACAACAAAGCAAAGAATGTGATTGGTGCAGCAAGATATCTTGTCGAACATTACGATAGCACAGTTCCTAATGATATCGATAAGCTCATCGAAATCCCTGGCGTAGGAAGAAAGACAGCGAATCTTGTCTTGAACGAGGTCCATTCAATGGATGGAATATGCGTCGACACGCACGTGCATAGGATTTCCAACGTGTTCGGCTTCGTTAAGACAAAAACACCAACACAAACGGAGCAGGAGTTGATGAAGTTAGCCCCAAAACGATATTGGTCTAAGATTAACAGAGTATTTGTACTCTGGGGAAAAGAAGTTCGCGGACGCGACAAAGAGAAGTTTCTGGAAAAATTAGAAAAGAATTAGATTATATGCTCTCCCTGAAGAGATATTGTGTAAATAATATGCTATAAAGTATTACTCAGTAATGACAACATTTATATAGGTTGTTTTGTTCTTATTTGTAATATCGCTTGTCTGGGGGTTTTTATGACTAAAACGCTTGAAGCCCTTTTATCAGGGGAAATCAGGGTATCGCTATTGGAAGACGAAAAAATATGACATGATATATAAGGGAAAAGATGAAATCTCTCGATAAACTTACAAGAACTTTGTATAGTAGAGTGCAGCGAATTGTGGCTTCGAAGCTCTTCAAAAAAGTATTCTATACTGAAAGCCCTTTTGAAGCGATGTTTTACGACAATCCGATAATGTCATTCCTAGTTGATCCTGAGACAAGACGTGTCGTGGATGCAAATAACGCTGTCATTTCATATCTAGGATATGATAAAGAAAAATTATTATCTATGAAAGTCTCTGATTTTAGTATGACTTCTGTCGATGCCCGTGATACTGCATTCCGTGATGCACATCTAGGCGCGGTATATTTTCCCCGACAATTCGTTTTGGCTAATGGCTCGTTACGTGACGTGGAGATACATTCAGGACCTATAATTATACATGGAAAAGAGCTTTTTTATTCCACTGCCATTGATATAACAGAAAAAAAATTACATGAACAGCAGTTGAAATTATTTCAGCAGATATTCACAAGCGCTAACGATGCAATAACAGTTGCTGATCCAAACGATAATTTAATCCTTGTCAATGATGCTTTTTCAAAGATGTATGGTTATTCTAGCAAAGAAGTGATCGGTAAACCTACATCCATATTGTGGTCAAACACTAATCATCCTGAAGAACTTGAGAATATAATTAACGATACAAAAAAAGGCGAGTGGCGTGGCGAGCTCTATAATAGGCGCAAGGATGGCACAGAATTCCCAATATACTTATCTGCATCACCAGTCGTCGATAAGGATAACAGGATAGTAGCTCTGGTTGGGATAGCTAGAGACATAACTAAAGAGCGAACATACCTTGGCGACATCGCTGCAAGCGAAAGGAGATTCAGGGAATTCGTAGATATGTTACCAGAGCCGGTTTTTGAGATAGATATTTCAGGTCACCTAAACTTTGTTAATGAACAAGGGTTGAAAATCTTTGGTTATACACGTGAGGATTATAATAGAGGAATAGCTGTTTCAGATGTAATATCTCCTGAAGAGCACTCGAAAGCTTTCAAACGGATAAGAGAGGCTCTTGAGACAGGTGAAATATTGTCTGATGAATACACCGTACGACTTAAGGACGGCTCAACATTTCCTGCGTTGATTATGACCTCGAGAATACTTCAAGATGGTAAACCTGTTGGTTTGAGAGGATTAATTACCGATATATCAAGACAGAAAGCTGTACAAAAAGAGTTGCGTGATGAACTGGAAAAGAATTCTAGAGTATCTTTACAACAAGGTTATGTACCTATATGCGCTAATTGTAAAAATATA
>CAZFVG010000109.1:0-3589 GCA_964522135.1 uncultured Methanosarcinales archaeon
AAGGGTTCGAGTAAAGAGATGAGGGCTGAAAAATCATCCAACCTTATATATAATGGTGGCAAATTAAAAAATCCTGCAAAGGACGGTGAAGTGAGTATATTCTTCGACAACACAAGCAAGGTATTCCCAGAGATAAGGGATGATTCCAAAAGAAAAAAGCCTCAGGAAGAAAAATATAAGAACGAAATAAAGATCACGCGAGTTATCAAAGAGAACGGTCAATCTGTCTACAAGATTAACGATAAGTCAAAGACAAGGCAGGAGATACTTGACCTCCTAAGTTTTGCAAAGGTAAACCCTGACGGGTATAACATAGTTCTTCAAGGCGAGATAATAAGGCTCATAGAGATGACTCCGCTTGAAAGAAGGCAGATGCTTGAGCAGATAGCAGGCCTTTCAGTGTATGAAGAAAAGAAGGAAAAAGCGTTAAGGGAGCTTCAGCGTGTCGAAGAGAAGATGAATGAAGTCGAGATAATACTCGCCGAAAGAAAGACACACTTGCAGGAGCTCAAAAGGGATAGGGATCAGGCACTCAAGTTCAAAGACCTTAATGATAAGATAAAAAGCAACAAGGCAACGCTCCTCGATTCCAAGATAAAGAACAAGACCCAAGAAAAGGATAAGTTCCAAAAAGAGATTGATGAAGGGACAAGCAAGATATCAAAGCTCAACGAAGAGGCAGGAAAACTCAAAGAGATAATAGATAACAAGAAAAGAGACATCGATAAGATAAATAAGGAGATTGAAGAGAAAGGAGAAAAAGAGCAAGTAGATATACATCGTCAGGTAGAGAAATTAAAAATTGACCTTGCGCTCAATAACCAGAGGCTCAACGCTATAGACGTAGAGATAAATAAGATCGCTGAAAGAAAACAGCAACTCCAGAAATCATTTGATGACACTTCTGAAAAGATAGCTAAACTCATAGATAACAAGAAAGAGCTCGAATCAACAATAACATCAAAAGATAAGGATCTTGTCCAGATCGAACTTAAGATAAAAAATTTCCTTGAGAAAAATAACCTGGACAGCATCCAGCAGATAGATAAAGAGATAGAAGGGATAGACAAAGATTCTGAAAAGCTTCAGGAAGAGATCCAGAAACTTAGGGAAGAGCAGCAGAACCTTCTAAGAGAGAAAGACAAGAATGAGATAATGCTCCAGAATATCGATGAGAGCATCGACAACGTCCTCAAACTCGAAAAAGAGAACAAGGAGCAGGTCGAGGTATTGAAGAAGAAGAAGGACGAATTCAAGAAAATAACACTCGATCTCAATAGCGCACTTTCAGACAACAGCTCTCTTGCAGCCCAATTCGAAAATGCAAGGACAAAAATCCTTTCAAGAAAAGAAGAGTTGATGAAACTTAGGGCAAAGGATAACACTATAAAAGAGAGCGTAGCTGCGGGCGTCGCAGTCCAAAGAATCCTTGAGATGAGGAACACAAAAGAAGGAATCCACGGTCTTGTATCAACGCTCGGTAACGTAAAATCAGAATACAGCGTTGCCCTTGAAGTAGCTGCAGGCGCCAGAATAAGAAGCATCGTCGTAGAAAATGATAAAATTGCGGCTGAATGTATAAGATACCTTAAGGAGAACAAGCTCGGCGTAGCAACGTTCATCCCAATGAACAAGATAAAGAGCGTATCGATAAAACCTGAACTTCGAAATCTTAATTCTCCAGGGATTAGAGGGCTTGCGATCGATCTTGTGACGTATGATCCAAAATTCGAGAAAGTTTTCAGTTATGTCTTCGAAAACACTATCGTTGTCGAAGATGTCGAGACTGCAAGAAAGATTGGCGTCGGAAATTATAGGATGGTCACAATGTCAGGAGACCTTCTTGAGACAAGCGGAAGCATGCAGGGCGGCTTCAGGACGAAAACTGGCATCGGTTTCCAGGAAAAAGAGGTGTCTGACGGCATAATAAAGCTCGAATCAGAAATAGAGGACATGAACCATGTCTCAAGCAACCTTGAGCAGAAGCGCCTTGATAACGAGGAGCTTATCGAAAGACTCAGACATCTCAAATCAAACCTTGACGGCGAGATAATCGTCATGGAAAAATCCCTTCATCTTGATTCCAACGACCTTGATGTCAGCAAGAAACAAAAATTAGAGTTAAAAAAATCGATGAGCGAACTCGATAAGAATCTTGATTCTATCATATCGAAGACATCTGAAAAGAATAAAGAGATGGCACAGTTCAAGATAAAAAAACAGCAGCTCAGGGACAGGATAAACGAACTCAGAAACCCTGCGCTTCTTGCCGAACTCAATGCGTTCGAGCAGAAAAAGACTCAGCTCAAAGAGGAGATGAATAACTACAGGCTTGAGATAAAGAATAACGACGCCCAGATATTGAACGTTCTCAATCCGGAAAAGGATAATATAGGGCGAGTTCTCAAGCAGCAGGAGAAAGAACGAACTGGTTTTGAAGACGAGAAATTATCGCTCGGTAAAAAAGTCAAGGAGCAGGAGTCATCACTCAAAGAGAAAGAGGCTGTCGAACAGAAATTCTTCGCCCAATTCAAGGAATTGTTCAACAAAAGAAATAAGCTCGGCGAAGAAGTCACAAGACATGAAGGTGAGATATTCAACAAGCAGGAAGATTCAAGAAGGGTCGAGCAGAAGATAAATATAATATCTCTCCAGAGCGCAGAGATAAGAGCGCAGCTTGCAGGAATGATCGAAGAGTATAAACAATATGAAAATGTCGAACTCTTCAAGGATAAGCCAGAATCAGAGATATTGAAAGAGATCGCCCAATTCGAAAAACTGCTCATGGACATTGGCGCCGTCAACATGCGCGCCCTTGAAGTATACGAAAAGATAGAGAAAGAGTATAAGACATTCATCGATAAGAAGGATAAAATTCTCGGCGAGCGTGAAGACGTTCTCATGATGATTAACGAAATCGATAGCAAGAAAAAAGAATTATTCATGAAGACGTACGAGATATTAGACCACAATTTCAAGGTCATATTCGGCGCACTGTCCACAAAGGGCGAGGCATCGCTTGAACTTGAAGATGAGAATGATCCATTCAATGGCGGGTTGTTATTGAAGGTAAGGATAACCGGAACGAAGTTCCTTGACATAAAATCTCTATCAGGCGGAGAGAAAACGCTCACAGCAATCGCGTTCATATTCGCCGTCCAAGAGTATGACCCTGCACCATTCTATATATTTGACGAGGTTGACGCAGCCTTGGATAAGAAGAACTCTGAGCAACTTGCGCTTCTCGTAAAGAATTATTCAAAGAAGGCACAGTACATCATCATAAGCCACAACGATTCAATGATTTCAGAAGCAGACACACTTTACGGCGTCTCGATGAACGAATCAGGCATATCAAAAGTCACAAGCTTAAAGATATAATGTTATTGATGTTTTTCTGCAAGACTATCGAGCGCATTGATTATTCCTTCTGCGGTCTTGTCCCATGAGAATTTCTCTACAACCGTCTTTCTTGCGTTCTCTCCAAGCCTTTCGCGCATCTTGTCGTCATCTATGAGCCTTTGGATGTTTTTTGCCAAATGGAATGGATTTTGTTTTTGGAAAAATAATCCGTTGTATCCATCGCGTA
>CAZFVG010000110.1:0-3544 GCA_964522135.1 uncultured Methanosarcinales archaeon
GTGTCGAGCAGTAGTTTGTTCAACGCCCTATGGTCCGGCTGCGGATCGTCCGTTGAATGCGTAAATATCATTTCAGGATTATAGTGCAGTATCAGTCTCTTTAGTTTAGGATACATCTTGCGCGTGTTGAACTGCTCGGCGAATTTTCCCTCGCCAAGTCCGAGAAAAGTCACTCCGTGCCCTCCAAAGAATTTGTCCACATCAAGGGCTTCCTTGACCCTCGTCTTTATCGTGTACTGCCTCTGGTGCAATGGATGGGACATCTCACCGTAAGAAAATATTAATGTGTAGACTTTCTTGCCTTCCCTCGCATACTTTGCGACAGTTCCTCCTGGACCGAATATCTGATCATCAGAATGCGCGCATATTATCAGCACGCTATTAGGATCATGACCATTAGCGTCAAGCTTAGGTTTATTCTTTTTAGCCATGATGCGTATGATATTAGAGTTGTTTTTAAAGTTTATTCAGAAAACGGTATAAGTAAACTATTCTTTTTCAAATCCCGTCATGTAACGTATCGATTCTACCTCAAGCCGTCCCCATTCCCTTCCAAGATGAAACATCTTTTTGTCGCCGATGTTAAGAGAATCTTTGCAATTCTTTGGGATGAGCCAATATGTTTTTCCATCCTCTGCGCTCACATGATATATAGGAGCGGCGCTATCTGCATCGATTACGTTCGCGATAGATTTCAATCCATCTAATTTTATACTATCCGATTTGACGACCTCTCCATGTACCGTAATTGACTTATCTGCATCGAGCATGTAAGTTATATCAGACTTCAATAATGCTGCTAATCCTGCTGCATAAAGCGTTCCTAATGTCAGTATGACGATTGGTTTATATTTCATGGATAATCCTTGTCGTAATTTAGAAATGATACGCGGCTTATAACATTTTGCTTTACAAGAATTTAGAATATAAAACATGCTTCAATTCAACTTAAGGCATGAAATGGTTCCAATCAAACTCCAATGGAATCAGTGTTTCGTAATTTCTTATTATCCCAACGAATATTCTTTTAAGCGTATCCTGAAACATTCTGTATTCCTCTTGGTTCTTGCAGAATATCTCAAACTCTAAATCGGCCCATCCGAGAGCTTCAGTGATGAACATCACGTGCTTATCATTTCGCAAAAACTCTTTTAATGTCATAATGTCCTTTTTGTTGTATGATTTGAAATCCATCTTTATCTTATAATAATCATAACCAGTATTAAATCTGTTGAGCTTTAACTTATAGCCGATTATAACATTGTTTTTGATAAGGTTTTTAAGACGATAATTTACAACTTTATAGTTTGAATGGACTTTTTTTGCTATATCAAGAAGTTTTAATCTTGAATCCCGAAATATGATACTCATTATCTTTCTATCCAAAGTATTTATATCAACAGGCGGAACTCTAACAATTGTGGTCATAGATGTGTCCTTATCATAAAAAAATTGGTGTTCATGCTTCTCAATCGATAAGACAGAAGATATTACATATTCTTCAACATAATCACCGAATGATTCCAAAAATTTCTGCAAGGTGTCTTTGGTCTCTGACATATTGTTTGACCATACCTGAAAGCTAAAGTTCCATGAGCCATCGAATGATATGAACCACCCTATGGAATTGTCGGATTTGCAGTAATTTGTTATTTTATCTTTAGGCCAATCAGCCCTCAGTCTAAACATTATTCTATCATAATTATTTTTGAACGCGAAAGGATTAAGAAGAACATAGAACTCCTCCATTATTCTATTTTTTCGCAGGCTTTCCAGTCTATAAGTTACGTTACTAACAGAGATTCCAGATTTTTTTGCTATCACTGTTACAGAGAGCCTACTATTATCATCAAGCAAGCGTATAATCTTTCTATCTCTTTCATCTAAATTAAGCATATTAATAGTATTTATAGAGTATAATATATATAAATTTATCTATTATAACCAATATTTCATAGATAGTTTTATATGTTTATATAGTATCTCCTAATTGGTGATAACAATGAGTATTGGAAACAAAATCGATAAAATATTACAAGAAACAAAGTACCAAATTGGAGATAAGGGAGGCATAATATGTTTAGGTGCAGCCATGGTAATTGGAAGCACAGCGATGATTACAGCACCTACATGGATGGGATGGGGTATTGGAGAAGCAGCGGACCAAATCCCATATTTTAGAGATGCAATCCCTAAAGGGATAGAATACATAGCAAATATTGCAACACAACACCAAACGAACATAAGTACATATCTGACAGGCAATCTTGACAAGGTCGGTGCGGCTACAGGGTTTTTCGGGAATTTGCTATTATTAAATAAAGGAATAGCAGCCATAATACATAAGTTTGAAACAGATTACAGAATAGTGAAGCATTATGATACCGAATGGACACTTATTGAAAAAAGACATGTGAACGCATTATTGGAAAAACAAACTCAAGAGATTGAACACGAAACATATTTAACACAAGAACGCACTAAAAAAATTGAGTTAGATATCTTGCACGAGAAACAACGATATACCAAACCAGATAAAAAGTAAGACTGCGTTGGAAGGGTTTCCTGCACTAGACATCCTCGCACAGCGTATTTAAAGACTCCTTTATTTCTTGTGATTACTCCTTTCGAAATATCTTCCAAGAGATTGAGAAGATATTTCTTCGGAGGTAATCGAATATGAATCATAAAAGATTAAAAACATTTGAATTAGAAGAGATAAGGCAATGGATTATGAGCGGTATATCGTTAAATAACATAGTAAAATTAACAGGTAAAAACAAGACTACAATATATTATTATTTTAGAAACATCAAAGGGAGAACTGTTAATCCGATAGTTGTTGATGAAAGCGATGATGAGTTAATTGGAGAGTTTATTGGATTGTTTGCAGGCGATGGATGTTTTTATAAGGAAATTAATGGAAATTACAAGATACAATTATTTTTTAACATAACAGAGAGAAAATACGTCGAGGAATTAAAGGATGTATTAATAGATTTATTTGGCAAACCACCCAGAATAGATAGGAGAGATAATAAATTTGCACTCGTATATTATTCTAAAAATATTTATACGTTAATAAAAAGATATTTGGATTGGGACGAGACCGGTAGAAAAACACATTCTGTACACTTAAGAGAAGGCGTGTATACAAGAGAATTCAAAATTGGTTTTCTTAGAGGCTCTCTCGATAGTGACGGATATTTTAGTGATAAAAAAATAACGTTCGCAAGTTCCTCAAATAGACTTATAGAAAACATTGGGCAGTTCCTTAAAAACTTAAATATACCATTTCACTACAACGAATATATCGAGAAGAGACTAAACAGAGTTAATATGCATCATATTAATATCAGGAAACCAGAACGAGCAGGATTTATAGAACTTATCAATCCTAGAGAACGTAAAAATATAATGAAAGACTATGCGCCGGCTGGGACTTTCATGTCCGAGAGAGCTAATCTCCCTCCACGACTTTTGAATTCCTGAATGCCGCCTTTCAAAGCATTTCCCAGGTACTCGGCTCCCTTCGATTCGTTAG
>CAZFVG010000111.1:0-3524 GCA_964522135.1 uncultured Methanosarcinales archaeon
CTCTTTAAGGCTTCATGTGTTATATATTCCTCGAATTTCAATTCGTTGACGGAATTCTTTGCTGCCTCTATGTCCTCTTTTTTTGCCGATAGCTTGAGGTTCTTTGTCATATCGACCATCTTTATCACTGAATTGTTGAATTCTGATTTCAATTTTTTTATTGAATCGTGTACATTGTCAAGATCCACTTTCAATGCGCCAAATTTCCCTGAGACATCGCCGTCAAGATTTGTAATCTGTGTGTTTATGAATTCTGCATCTTTCTCGAGCATAGCTATACGTTTATCTATCCTGTAAAGGAATTCGTAAACAGTCGAATAGTCCACTTGCTCTGCCATGATTAGTATTTTGTTTGATTATTTATAATTTTAACTAAAAGTTGAGGATATTAACGATTTTATATATTTTACTATTAATTAGTAGTTACTAACGTAAAGTTTATAAATTATTCCATGTTTATTTAATGCATGAATCTTGAAGAGTTTGGTAAAGTATGGATTGCTTCCAGCCCACTAACAAGTAATATGGATCATATCAAGAAAAGTATAAAAGCTGGAGCAGATACCATTATTTTGAAATCTGCAACATCTCTAGATGCGGTTATACCACCGAAAGGTATTCGCAAGATTTCTGTTCACAAATTAGTTGAATTTAATTACGGTTTTGTTATCCCAATGCAAGATTCTCTTCATACAACATCCACAGCACGAGATTGTGAAATGTTAAGCATTAAAGAATCTAACAACTTATTTCGAGAAATAAAAAAATATTCTTCAGGCACAAAAGTTATAGCAAATTTTGCTCCAATAACTCCTGATGATTTTATGTTAGTAAATAATTTAGAAGGCGATGCAATTGAAATAAGCCAGAGATGGTACGATTTAAAAATTTCTAAACCATATTTTATTATAATGGACGCAAATCCTAAATTCGATCTTAAAGCAAATTCCTCAATGCGCTGGAGAAATAGCGACATTTCTAAAACAATAGATCATGTCGTTACAGAAGCAAAAAAATATCAGCTGGGTCTTAAAGAAAAAGAACATGCATTCAGAGACGGTATGAACAGTATCTATGGTCAAAGACCTATTTTATTAAAACTTTGTAGACAATTTTTCGAAATGAATCTATCAGTGTATGAAGCAATGACGTGTGATGGATTTACATTTTCAGACTCAACAAAAGGCGGTTTAATAACACAACTCGCCGGAGTCCAAGTAGATATATTCGGAAAAGGAAGCATGTGCGGATCTACCCTGACAGATGAGACGATTGCATATATTAAACATTTCAGAAAACGGAACACACATTATATATCAGCATCGGGCGGAATTCTAAATGCAGATAATGCTCAGCAAGCAATTTCTAATGGCGCAGGATCTGTACAGCTTTGTACAGCAATATACCTTTATGGTTATGATTCTATAAAAGAAATCGCTAATAAATTAAAATAAAATTGCCGACGATTTGTCAACATTTTTAACGTATCTAAATTAAACTATTAAATGTCGTGTATCTACTCGAAAAATAAAACAAAAGCTTTTTATATAAGAAACATCTATTCAGCGTAATTAATTAAAAAGGGGTGTGCTATGCAAGAGATTGAACCTCCTGAGGTTCCTATTGATTTGCCTGTTGAGGCTCCTCTAGAGCCAAGAAAAGAGGGTTTCTTCAAAAAATTATTTTCAAAGAAATCTAGCGAAAATTTAGGCAATACTGGCTCGAGTATGGACATTCCATTGCCCGAGATATCCTTACCAGATTCTGGAAGTGATTATTCTGCTATTGATACTGCCATAGGAAATATCCCTTCGAATAATAACATGATGTCAGACCTTCCTGATCTTCCGCCATTAAACGATCAGATTGCAACAGAGAACCCGACTGATTCGAAAAGGGTCGGGAAATCAAAGGGCAAAGCACAGAAAGAGAAATTATCTAAAATGAAGTCGTATGACGAATCAAAAAATTTCAGTTGGACATCGCCAGTAAGTTCACAGGAACCGTTAATAGTTGACAACACAAAAAATATACAGTTTGTAGGGAAATCGAGTGGAAAGAAGAAGAAAGGGGAAAAATATTCTGCAGCATCGCTTGATGAATCAAAGAGTTTCAACTGGACAAGACCGATAACTGATCAAGAGATATTGATACATGATAGTAACAGATATAATCAAGACGTAGATAAATTAATAGCTGGTGCAGACAAGATGATTGACGAGAAAAAATCTCTATCAGAACCAGGGACACTGTTGTCAGAACATCAGGATATAGTTTCCGGGCTTGAGCCACTAGATATACAATCGTTACAGCCATATAATGCTATGGAAAATATTGCACAATCACAAGGACAGGCCGATATGCCTCTTGTCGATGTAAAGGAGCATAAGGATTTCCAGAAAATCAGCATGAGCCATCAGGGCATCAGGAAAAAGATAGAGAGGCTAGCAAAATTAGGGAAGATAAACAAGATTCAGATAATGTCTCTGTTGAAAGATTATGATGAGAGTATCGAGAAAAATATAGAAAATAAAGAGCTATACATAAGTCGAAGAAAGCAGGAATTGAACAATAAGAGTCAGGAATTACAATCTAAGGATGGCGCCATGCGGAAAATGGAGAAATATCTTAAAGGACTCGACCGTAAACTAAAAGAAAGAGAAGGAAACATCAATAGCATAGTCAGTGGCAGCGTTGAGAAACAATTATCGAAAAGATTGTCACAGGAGAAAAAGTTATTCAAGAAAGAGATATCAGAGACTTCGACCCTAAATAGAGAGCTAAAGAGAAAGACAGTCTTTATTGAAAGGGAGAGAAAATCGATAATCAGCAAACAGGATAGGGTCCTTGATGATGAGAGGAAGAAGCTTGCAGAGATGCAGACTATATACGATAAGAAACTTCTGGACCTGGATACTGAGAGAAAGAGTTTCGAGCAGAAGAGGACAAGTGCATTGGAACTTTTGAAGAGGGCAGAGCCGATATCGAAAGAGCTTGAAGAGATACGCAAGATAAGGAATTATGTAGAGAACAGTAAGCAGCTGATAAAAAGAGAGTTGACGGAAGATAAAGAATTAAAGAATATAATGGACAAGGCCGAGCATACCCTAAAAGCCGAGCAGGACAATCTTGACAATCTCGTATTCACAAAATATATCGAGAAGAAACTGCGTAGCATAAAACCTGGATTTAGCGATAACAAGGAAGATGCTAGCGCACTTGAAACGAATCCGCTATACGGCCAGGTATTGCAATGCAGAAGCCTTATCAGAGAAGGAAAGATCACCGATGCAAAACAAGAATACAATAAGGTAAAGAGGGCTTACGAATATTCCAGGCTTAAGAAAGTCGAGAAGGAAGCATTATACAACGCGATAAGAGAATTATATAACGACATACAGCTTGCAAGTGTAGAAGTAGAGATGAAATAAGTCAATGTATAATGGAAAGATTTATAAAAAGATTCTTTTTTCTATTATAATAATTTTCACTAAATAGTTTGAGGTATAAAGATGTATGATGTG
>CAZFVG010000112.1:0-3524 GCA_964522135.1 uncultured Methanosarcinales archaeon
GTGTACACTCTCTGGATCGTGTGACTCTGTATGTTTAAATTCTGGTAGGTTACTGATTTTTTCTATTATTCCTTTAGTTTTTAGTTCTTCAGATAATTTACTCCATAGAATCTTATATTTCTCATCCTTAATCTTTGTTAGTGCTATTTCTATGTCTTTAAGAGTGCCTGTCTTTGCTTCTCCTAATAGCTTATTTCTGATGCTATTTATTTCTGTGATTATTTCTTTGGTATTTTTAGTTGTGGCCATTTTGTTGTTGGAATGGATTGTGTGGTATTTCTTGATTATGATCGTTATACGAATCGACTAATTCATTATAATATACTAGTAATGCATTACTCATTAATGCGAACTCCTGAAATGCTGTATACACTAATTCAAGCTCTTGTGCGCTCATGTTCTGGTATACTGGATCGTTTAATATTGCTTGCATTCCGGTGTTGAAATCGTGCATTCCATTGATTAATCTATGTTCTAGTTCTAGGAATCCTAGCCATACTTCTTCAGTTTCTTGTCTGCCTTGTATTCTTCCCCTATGTAATTGTACAATAACTATTCCAAGATTTGCATACTCTGTAGCTAAGTGTACTAGTGCTTGTGATAATTGTTGGAGTTGTAGGATGTTTTGGTTTAATCCTTGTGGATTATCAATAAAAAACAAGCAATTGGCACGTACAATGACTGTATCCGTATCATGTTGGTATGCTATTATCTCTACAACATATGCTCCATGATTATTAATATTATTTAATGCCGGACAATTAACTGTTGGACCAGCAGCATTCTGTACCCTGCCGGTATATTCGTCATTGTTAAGCATTACTACATAATCAAATCCGTTTGCAAACCCTGCTCCTTCAACATTAAACGTTAATGCTATCTGTTGTCTTGGCAAGTAATGATGATACGCTTGCGGGCTAGTTACGTGTAGCGTATTATTGTTATTTACCCCTACACCACCGCCTCCTACATTGCCTTGAGGCCCGCCTGGTCCTAATTGTCCACCGAGTCCTTGCGGCCCTTGAGGTCCTATTGGTCCATGTGGTCCGGGTATTTGTTGTTGTGGATTATTGTTTCTGAACAACAAAAACATCTGTATAACTAAGTAAATGAATGCTGCCACTGATGCTAGCCCTAATAGTCCTGATAGTATCGGAACATTCTGTGCTATCCACTGATATAATGTACCGAATGGAACTACTAACAATCCATAAATTATCAAATATGTTAATGATCCACTAACTGACTTCTTATTATCACCATCAAACAACCCCAAAAGAAGGTTATACAGTAATATTGCAAGCATCAACAGGAACACTAGTAATGCTACGGGAACTAATTTTCCCAAATACCATCCAGTATTACTCTCAAGAACAACCATAGAAACCATTAAAGCAAGACCAATAGCGACAGCAATCATCTTGCCTTCACGAGAAGGCTTACCATCTGGCATCTTGTAGACTTTCGCGAATGCATACTGTGCCAAACTAATAAACAACATTAAATAAATTATAGCATCAATAAATTGGTAATACCGTTGATAAAATCCTGCGATATCCAAACCCTGAAATGGATTAAATACGTAATTAAGGCTTAATGCAGACGTTGCAGCATACGCACTACTAACTACGAATAAGAATATAAACATTATAGGCAGAACCTTGATTACATAATTATTTCTTTGCATGTTGTATTATTTCATCCCTACGCTTCTTCATAGCAAGCGCTAGACTATTGATGAATTCCTTTAGTAAATCCTGATTTCTCTTGTTAATTATAGTCTTCCCCTTACCCTTTGTGACAAATTTCTTCGTAAGTGTCTTTAAGGAGTTAACGTATTCCATCAAATCACGCTTTAAGGATTGAGACTTCTTACTCTTACTAACAATCTTGTCATTAATATATACTTGAGTACTAGCTAAATTTATACTGGCATTGTTCAATTCTGCAGACTTAATTCCAGGATCCATGTTTACATCATCAACCACTAAAGTCTGAGCAATAATAACTAGTTTCTGTGCTACTTCATCAAATAGTTTGTCTTCTTCAGAATACAATTTTAAGACTTCATCCCTAATCTTCTGCATAAAGATTGGATACTTGCTTAGGAGATCTTTTTCTGTTGTCAATAGACTTGCGACACGCTCACGCTTTCGCTTCAACATTATATCGTTGCTAGCTTCTAGACCGTGTTCGGAATTCGGATCTATTATAGAACCAGTACGTCCACTAACTTGCTTGACTATTTTCTCTATCTCAGATAATGTTTGATCCCTTACTAGATGGAATGTTATTGTTCGCTTCATTACATCAGTTAGCGTTAATGTTGTTAATGGATCCTTATCTAATAACGTGAATGCCCTGTTTATATCCTTTAGGTCTTCTGTATCTATACTTCTTATAGACTGTGTTTGTTCTATGATAGTCTTCTCGCTGTCCTTCACAGTTATATCTTGTTGTAATGCATTTCGTGATTCAATGTTTAGAGTGTTATATTCTGCTAATAATCCGGGGTATATGTCTGTGTCTTTGACATTTTGAAGCATACCCTCAATATCTCGTGTGATGAGATTATTTTCGCTAAGCATTCTATCAATGTCAGCTTTGAATTCTTTATCTATATTAAGCAATTTCTGATCAGTCTCATCCTTACTATTCTTTATTGAAGTTTCAAGATTTGCCAAAATCTGCTTTATCCTGCTGACATAGCTATTTAGCATATTTGCATATTGCTCAATAGTGGATACGTATCTTTGATATTCTGGCTTTGCAATATTATCATGCACCTTCTGTATTCCTTTCTGAATCTGCCACGTACCCTGTATAAGCTTCTCTAACTGCTGTAATAGTTTTAGTTGTTCATCCCTACTTAATTTATCCTTACCCTCTAAACTATCCTCAAGGACCTCTAATTGTCTTAACTTATCATCAAGGGCTGAAATATCAGAATTCAGTGCAACAACCTTTTCCCCAGCCTTTCTCTCTTTTTCTAGTAACCTATTCTCGTCACGTTCTCTTGATCTCTCGCTTCGCTCTGCACGAGTCAGACCAGCACGTCCAGACCTAACACCCTTCCATATCATCATAAAGCCGTATATTATTCCAAATATTGCAAGTATCTTACCAAGCGAGTATATAGTTCCTAATAATGGTATACTGTTTATCCATAGTACTAATGTTGGGGCAAGCCAATCTATCAATAACGTTATTACACCGAATGCAATAGCGACAGCAGCAAACGTGTTACCACCAAGATTCTTAGCCCAATTATACGCCCCAATACCTATAGTCACGAAGAATATTAATGCAGCAAATGGTGCAAGCATTCCAAGATTAAACTTAGAAGTCGACTCAAATATCGTCATCCCAATAGCAAGTATGACACCCATAATTATCGGAACAGCCTTATGATCCTTGAACTTATCACCAAGAGCCGTGCCAGCAATACTTATGAAGAATATAAAATATATAATAGCATCAATAAACGGTGCATAAGTCTTATAAGTGCTTGCTACATCTATAGT
>CAZFVG010000113.1:0-3463 GCA_964522135.1 uncultured Methanosarcinales archaeon
CATGGATAAGAAGTAACTTCCATTTGCATTTCAGCTGTTCTCTTTTTTTATTATACTGCGGCCAGAAATATGGCAATCTGTTTTCAACATCACCAGTTGCCCCAATAAATAATATTTCTTTGTATTCTAGACACTCTTTAAGGATAGTTTTTATCCCTTCTGTTCCGCGATAGATTTCCGCTTCTATCTCCGGGTCGGAAATATCAAATTGTCTATTCAACTCAGGCAGGATTTGTTGTATTTCATTTTCCTGCTCTGTTAATCTGGAACGTTTTTCATCTATATACTTTAAAAGATTATCAGGATTTTTTGCCTGAAAATATTTAACCTTATTTTCAACAACATAAGTTACAAGTCCTTTATCAATAAGTTTGTTTAGAGAATCATAAACATTTTTCCTAAAAACCCCGGTCTTTTCTACTAATTTTCCAGCGGGGGAGACTCTTAAATTTAGCAAAGCTAGGTAAATTTTTATTTCGGTATTAGTAAGTCCTATATCTTTTAGTAGAAAGGTATTCATATTATAAATAATGAACACCTATTAATAAATGTTGTGGTAGCACATCGATACTACAAATAATTAAATATTATAACTACATTTCAGTAGTTATGAAAGAAAAGTCACTTGTCGTCTTAGAAATGGAAATAAAAAATCATCCAATACTAAATCATCCATTCTACGAGTTATTTAAGGCGGGTAAGATAAATAACGAACAACTAAAAATCTTTACAGAACAACAATACCACTTTTCTGTAAGTTTTCCTAGATGTATTGCTGCAGTATATTCTGCTATCCCAAATTATGCAATCTCTAGGAAGCTTATAGATCACTTCTTAATAGTTGAAGGATGGGGAAGCAATATAAGTGAAGCACATTCTAACTTATTTAGGAAGTGGATGGAGTATATGTCTCTAAGTGAAGAAAATTGCATAGAAGGGTTGCTTCCAGAGACTATTATATTCAATAAAAATCGGATAAGGCTATGTAAAGATAATAATTATTTTGTAGGTTTAGGAGCTCTGGCGTTTGGTCATGAGCTATTGAATCAAGGTATCTTTAGTATATATTATGAAGGTTTACAAAGGAAAAATATTCCGAAAGAGGCACTATCGTATTTTTCTGCGCACACACGTGATGAAATAGAAGACTATAATGTCCTAAAGGATATGATTTTACAAACTGCAAAAGAAAAAGAAGATTTTTCTAATGTTCGTTTCGGAGCAACAAAAATTATTATTAATAGGGAAAGATTTTTGGATAGTTTAATGAGAAGAATGTGAAATTTTAAGGAGAAATAAATGACTAAACCAATTATTCTAAAAGGCTCGGCTATATATTTGGAATTAAATGGAGGCCTCAGAGATTTGGATTATATTATGCTAAATCTGCCTTTTTCATGCAATTATGATTGTGTAAAATGTTGCAATGCCGAAAGAACCTCCTATAACATCGAATCAAAATTATCCTTCAATGAAATATCCGCGATAATAGATGAGTCAAAAAATTTAGGCGTTAGAGTGCTTGTTATGGCGGGAGAGGGCGAGCCAATAATCAGTAAAGATTTTAGAGAGATTATTAATAAGGCAAATAATTCGGGTTTGATTCCATACATATTTACAAATGGGAGTCAATTAGATAAAGACACTGTACATTTTCTAAAAGACGGTAATGCTACTATAATAGTAAATATGGATTCTCTAGTTGAAGAGAGGTATGAAGCACTTACAAAAGGGAATTTTAGTAATATCATGAGAAATATAGCCTATCTGAGAGAATCATTCAGAGATAATATAGATCATACAGAAAAGTATGATATAAGCAGAATCGCTATAAATACTGTTGTTTCTCCGCATAACGTCTTTGAAATGTTTCCAGAGGGCGATGAGCCTATGAGAAAATTTTGCGGTAGCGACTTTGCATTAGTATATAACCTGCCTATATTTATAGGAAATGCAACACAATCCGATTTTCAAATTAGAGAAGGAATTTTAAAAAAAATACAAACGCGAACTTCAAAAAACATTCCTTTAGGAACAACCTCAGATGGTTTGTGGTGCGCATATATGACAAATGGCATAAGTATTGGAAAATCAGGAGAAATACTCACATGCGCATATTCTTTGGAGAGCGCAGGATCTATTGAAAACATAAGAGCAAGAGGATTAGCATATTATATAGGGAAAGCAAAGAAGGATACAACAAATTTTTACAAGACAGAAGGATATTCTAGATGTATACTGCGTCATCCCAAATATACTCAATTTATAGAACAACTAAAAAAATAGGGTCGTATCTTTGTATCTACTCACTCCCCCCACAAGTTAACCATGCATAAGGTTTATAAATAATATTTATATCCATGAATGATGCAGGATTCTATCATCATACGAGGGGCAAGGGAGCATAACTTGAAGAATATCAGTGTGGATATTCCGAGGAATAAATTAGTTGTTATCACAGGACTCTCAGGAAGTGGAAAATCGACATTAGCGTTCGATACTATTTATGCCGAAGGCCAAAGAAGATATGTTGAATCTCTAAGCGCATACGCACGCCAATTCTTGGGGATTATGAAAAAGCCCGATGTGGATTCAATTGACGGTCTTTCTCCAGCAATTTCTATAGAGCAAAAAACAACGTCTAAGAACCCTCGAAGTACAGTCGGCACGGTAACAGAAATATACGACTACCTCCGTTTACTCTTCGCAAGGATTGGAATAATGTACTGTCCTAAATGTAATTCTCCAATTAAGCCTCAAAGTGCTGAAAATATTGTGAATCTTGTAATGAGCGATAAGAAGAAGATAATGATACTTGCCCCAATCATAAGGGGACAGAAAGGGACGCATGAGAATGTATTTGATGATTTAAAGAAAGAGGGATTCACAAAAGTAAGGGTCGATTCAAAAGTATACAATCTAGAAACAGTTAAGGATGAAGTAAAACTTGTAAGATATGAAAAGCATTGGATTGAAGCCGTAATAGATACTGTAACGACAAATGATGATGAACGATTAAGAATATCAGAAGGGATAGAGCAAGCATTACACCAAACTAAGGGAAGAATCATAATTCTAGATACAGAAGCAAAACAATCATCAAAGAAGGAAAAAGAATTAGAGCGTGGCATAGGAGAAACAATTTACACGACGCATGGCGCCTGTCCGAACCATCCAGAAATCGTATTCGAGCCATTAGAACCTAGAATGTTCTCATTCAACTCACCATTCGGTGCATGCCCATCATGCCACGGACTAGGCGAAATAATGCAGATATCAGAAGACTTAGTCATACCAGATAAAACTAAAAGTATAATGGACGGAGCCCTAGCTGTTTACGGCAGGATCGATATGTCATGGCGTATTCAACAAATTGCAGCGGTAGGAAAGAAGCATGGATTTGATGTATTCATCCCATTAAATAAGTTTACAAAAAAACAGATTGATATCCTAATGAATGGAA
>CAZFVG010000114.1:0-3446 GCA_964522135.1 uncultured Methanosarcinales archaeon
GGACGTCACGTTATATTATAAAGATCAAACGAATACAGTAAGCGTCCCTGTAAAAATAATCGAGGGAACCGCTCCAGTGATAGAGAAACCGAATGGGATATTCAGCTCTGGAAATCTTACGCTGTTCATAGGCATCATCGTTATAGCGGCTATAGCGATATATTTCTATGTAAAACTTGGGAAAAATTCTACTGGCAGAATCCCGTCAGGCACTAATGAATCTGTAGAAGATAATGATATAAGGCCTCCATCATTATAGACTATGAAAAGATATAACCGTGAACAAAAATTTAAAGTGATTCTTATACTTGCAATAGTCATAGTATTATCTTCAGCTCTTACCGTAATATATTATTCATATTCGCAGCAAAAAGAATATCGGCAGGTATTATGGGAGTATAATATAAATGCGAGCGTCAGGGTAAGCGATACAAGAGTTGGTATGGATGGGGATACTGATGCGCTAAGGTTTGGTATCGTCCCTAAAGGAGGAGGCTCTGACAGGAGTTTCACGATAAGCCTCAACGACAGCAATCTAAAGGATAGGTATAAATATGAGAATCTGACGGTTATAATAACAGGTAGTGGAAACATAACAAGATTCATGTATTTCGACAAGAATAACTTCATAATGGATAATTCCACAGAAAAGATTACAGCATCGGTAAGCATACCAAAAAGTGCAGATATTGGGATATATGAAGGCCAGGTCCACGTAATGATAATGTCGCAAGCAAGATAAGATTTCTAGAGAGTAATAAACGACCAGTCAGTACAGCCTAAGCACGGTATTCTTCAGCGAAATATTTATAAATAGCAAATGCTATTAAAACTTATCAATAAGTAAATTATGCTATTATATGCTATACAAAGAGTAAGAGAATGGTAAAAGACAAATCTACCGAACAGATGAATATAAGGGTTCCTAAGGAGCTTCTCGAGGATCTTGAAAAGATATCTTCAATTCTAAGAGTGAACAAATCAGAATGGATAAAAATCAAACTAAGCGAATTAGTATACGAAGAGAAATCCAGGCTTATACAAAAATACATCGAACTCAAGGAAAAGGGCATGATAAGTGAAGCTGAACTGAAAAAATTGATGAAATGAAAAGAGAAAGCGTTAACGGACAGAGAACAAAGAACAATGGTTCGCAAGGGATAAAGATACTTGCAGCAGTAGTATTCTTGTTAATAATAGCCCAAGCAGTGTATCTCAATTATATGTCGAAGAGTCAGGGAAACGACGGTCAAATAGTCAACAAGATAATCGTCACAAATATTGCAAAAGACAATGGCATCTCTGCAGGAAATCTGATATATCAAGACCAAGCCGTAACATCAGTATGCATAAACAACCCTCCTCAAATAACATATGATTGCAATCTCACAAATATATTCTTATTCAGGAATGACACTGTAGAATGCCAATTCAACACGACGGATGTGAACAAAGGTCAAAACATAACATATAGTACACAATTCTTGACAACTCCGGATATATTCAACATAAGCCCTACAGGGCTCATGAATTTCAGTGCGCCAAGATCCGCAATGGGCAAGACCAACGTATTCAGAATCTACGCCAATGACAATAGCGGCTGTAGCAACAGCTTCGATTATAGAGAGTATAACCTCACAATAGATTACGACAACAGGGCACCGTACTTGTACAAGAACATAGATAATCAGCAGATAACCAAGGATCATTACTACAGCTTCTACCTGACAGACCACTTCGCAGACCCTGATTCGGATCAACTCAATTATTTCTACATACTTAATAGCGAGAGTCACTTGAATATTAACATATTCGGAAATTTGGTGTTGATACAAGGCACTAGTTGCGGGCTGACACAGATGTATTACGTAGCGGTAGATTACGGAGGATTGACAGCTACAAGTAATGATGTGACATATAACATAACATGCCCAGTGCAGACAAACTCTCAGAATACGGGTTCGACTAGCACAGGAGGGAACGGACAGGGAGGAGGTCAGGGCAATAGATTATGCATATCCAATTGGAAATGTGGCGCTTGGTCGCCATGCAGTCCAGACAACTCGTCTTATCAGCAATGCATCGACTATAACGGGTGTAATCCTAAAAATTATGAGCACTTCACATTCAAGAATTGCACTTATTATGGCCTCGAGAAATACTGCAACGAAAAATGGGATTGTAATGACTGGAGCACATGTGATAACGGGGTCCATACAAGAATGTGCCTTGATATGGATGCATGCAGCACAAACAGAACAAGGCCAGTGGAGCATGAATCATGTGACAAGATATCCTCATGTTTTAACGGAATACAAGATAATGGCGAGACAGGTGTAGACTGCGGCGGTCTGTGTGGAGTGTGCAGGAACGTAGAGCAGCCATATAAATCGAACAATCCAATTACGACAACGATAATAGCTGCAGGCATAACAGTAGGACTGACCGCACTTGCAGCGTTCTTATTGAAGAGCAACCTGTTAGCATTCATAAGAAAGATGTCGAATGCAAGGCTCGCAAGAAAGAAAAAACTCTACATAACAAGCAAACAAAAAGACAAGCTCATGAGAGCAATCAATATAATACAGACGAGGGTAGACGAGAAAAACATCGATCTTGGCATAGAACAGACTGTCGATTTCATGAACGAATATTTCAAGCAGCTTCTTGCGATAGAAAAATTCGACAAGGATGACCTGATAAGACAGATAATAAGATTGAAAGACAAGGATCTGGAAAAATCATTGATAATGTTCTATGCAAAACTGAACAACATAATAAACCTTCATTACAAAGATAAGTCTACAGGGATACCGGAAATCCAGGAATTGATGGATGAGATGACGTACAACACATACCTTATAGGTGGGTTCACGGATGCTGATGCTATCAACGCCATAAAAGACAGGGCTATACAAGGTACTAAAACTATAGATCAAATGTATGGGATGATATCGAATATATACATAGCACTCAATTTCCAGGAGTTGGTTGTGGCTAAGAATACATACAGGGAAATTCTCAAGGATTATGAAACGCTACAATCGAATGAGAAGAAAAAGATATACAATGACATAATAAGGACGTTCCATGCGATAGAATATCTGGAAAAACAACTCAAAAAATAGTCAGATGAGAAATAAACGGAATAAAAGAGAGTTAGCAGTATTTATAGTAATGCTTGTAATGCTCGTAGTAGTTGTAAGTATGGCGATAGCCGGCATAGTGAACCTGAACATAAACAATGGCGCGACAGATGTAAGGTCTGATGTAGACCTCAACTGCTATTGGACCATAGATGCAAGCGCTTTTGTGAATGTTACATGGTACAGGAACGGAGTATCCAACATAACATCCAACATCAGCTGTGTCGCAAACCAGCCATGTACGACAGCAGGCACCTCAGGCACAGTCTCCCAGAACTACACTACGAGAGGGGATGTATG
>CAZFVG010000115.1:0-3439 GCA_964522135.1 uncultured Methanosarcinales archaeon
GTAATAGCGCAAATTTTCTTGTCGATGCGTACTTTAGCGTCAAGGAAGACAATCTTGTTTCGATAAAAGCCGATTTATCTTCGTTCAATAGCAATTCGGCTGTGCAACATGTCTACTCAAATTTTAATGTACCATTAAGCAATTGCCTGATGAACGATACTACTGGTTATTATGATTGTGTGATAAGAGGCATCCCTATGAAATTAGGTGGCAGCAGCGTAACAATGAATGTTACAGCGAAGGATGCATTCGGGAACGTCGGCAATGCGCTTCTCACAAAAACATTCACGGTTGATAACGTTGTCCCGAACGCTGTGATAAAGACCGATACTTGTGACAGCAAAGGTATATGTTATGTAAAGAACGGGATAAACACTATACTTGTTGAATTGAATAAGGATAATTTCAATAACAGATATGTTTTCTTTAATTTGCCAGGCTCTACATTCGGAATAAACAGAGTCCAGAACTGTACAGGAACAGAATGTTACGCTAACGTCTCATTGACATGCGATAATGGCCCTGTAACAACAGGTATAACAAGCTTACAAGGATTCCCGAGTCAGGATGATGCAGGAAATCCCCTGGCTGATTATTCTACGACGCTATACTGTGATAATACGATTCCAGAAATAAAAAATATTACAGTCTCAGGTGATATAATGATACAACAGATTATATCCGGAAGCACTATAACTATAACAACTAGCGTTCACGATGCTGAGACAAATGAATTAACAGCAAGTGCATTCATGGATAAAGTCAAGAACGATACAGAGGACGGTGCATGCACCGGCATCAGCGATTTCAATTGCACATGGACAGTAACAGGAATAAATGCTGGATATTATGAAGCAAATGTACTTGTAAATGTTAGCGATACAGCTGGGAACACCGAATCAAAAAACGTCAAATTCAAAGTCTTTGGCGTAAAGAGCGATAATGAGACGCCAGACAATCTGAACATACAGTTCAACAACATGATGCCAGCTGAGATGAATAGGGTAGTATTGGATATGGCTACATCAAATAACGTCCCGTTCTATGCGTACGCAACTTATACTGTCGGCGTCAATCACGGCAATGACGTCAGCGTATTGTACCAGTTGCTTGACATAAGCAAATGTATATACCATACACCTCAAGGTGCCGTCAATGCAGGCGTTCTATTCCAGAGCGCGAAGATAACAAATCCATACGCTAATATAGACGATGTCAATAGAATAGAATTCTTATTCAATACTAACGTCGACCCAAACATTCTTGCAGACGAATTTACAATATCCTGTAATATATCTGCGAGGGTAAAAGTAGGAAATTATGTATATAATACGCCACAACAACTGCAGCTTGACATACCGATAAGATTAGCGAATAGTAAGCTATGTGTTCAGGGACAGGATTGCACGCCTGGTGCAGTGTTTGGAAGAAAGATCCAAGATGCAGAGGATAATTGGCTCGTGAAAGCAAAGATATTAGGAGTGCTTAACGATTGGATCCCAAAATTACAACAGATATGTAGACTCGGAGATTATATCGCTGCAGGATCGTTCGTCAGTAGCGTAGCTAGTACGGCAATAAACGCTGTACAATTAGGTTCAGGACTTGGCGGAGTCGGCGGAAATGCCGCGGGTCCAGCAATGAACGTTAATATACAACTCGACAAATTATACAATGGACTCGTATGCGATCCTAAAAATAAGGCTTCAGGCAATTGCAGCAAGGGCATACTTGATGAGGCATGCAGCTATCTGACATGCAATACTGCTGACGCTATAGGAAAGGATCCTAATGCTAGTCATATCCCTGATCTTGCAACTTTCTCTTCTGATAAAAATTTCTTTACAGAAGCTGGCAGTGCCATAACACGAAATTCAAATATGCCTGATGTAGGAAACAGCATTGTAATGGCTGCTGCAACACAATGTTATCCTGCGATACTGTATAATATAAACAAGTATAGGCAGACAGATTGTAATTATCTATACTGCCTTAAGATGGCGTCATATAGTGGTACGGATGTGTCTGCTTGTGATAAGGCAGAATATGCTCAGACATGCTCAATTGTAGTGGGTGAAGTGTTTGAATGGCCGTTCGCCGTGAAAGTCAAGAATTATATGAATAATCTAGCAGATCTTACAAAGAACCTTCTACCGCTCGCCGTGGCATCAACAGTCAAGAATTACATATTAAATTGTCAGGAATATATAAATTTCGACACAGGAAAAGTCACGGTGCCAGCGACGGCTCAAGCGGCTGCGTGGAAGATATATACTTGTCAGATACCGATGCAGATAGCGATATTTGCAGATTCAACAACGAGAAGCAAACAGGCTCAGGGATTCTCATATCCACAGATTCCGGACATGTGCGTATACGCGCAGTGTGTAGGAGAGCAGAACTGCAAGTATGAACCTGATTTCTGGGACACGCTATCAAAGATGAACCTTCCTGTTCCGACGAATAGGACGATGGAATATAATGCCCAATCGACAAAGGCTGATTCGTATGTATTAATGGATGACATACGAAAACTCAGGCAGTATACTTATTTTAGCGATCCTGCTAACCTACCAAAAGATGCAACCCCGCAGCAGATAGCTGCATTACAAGGAATTTCTAAGACTGATGCAGCAACTATACAGGGTACATTATCAAAGAAGGGGCTTATACCACATTACACTGGTCTAGGATCAAGTTCAACACCAGATGCCAGCACCACCTCAGATACTAACTTAAAACTCAATGACGTTCCAGGTACTGATATAAACTCTATAGTATCGGATGGAACGTATGCTGGCGACGTATATCTTGATGATGGTGGCTCTATACAGTCGCGTGACGATTCAAACACGAATTATAATATTATAACCTACAATGGAAAAACTTATGTGCAGGATAATGGCGATCCAACCCAAGTTTATCAGGTTACAGCTGATTGGAATAGCGTACGCAATTCTCCGGATGCAGGCAATATTTATGATGCATCAGGTGTTCCATATCCAGTGTCGGCGACACCTTCAACTACTCCTACAATAGTATCAACACAGGATAAAATTAATGCTCTCGATACAGATATCAATCAGTGGAAAAATAATCCTGCAGAACTCTCTAAATTAGTCAATAGCGAAAAGGTTACAGCATATACTCCACCTACAAAGACGCAGTTTGATAGCATGACGCCAGATCAAAAAGCTGCTTTCACTGCTGATCAAATCGGTTGGTTGAATCAGATACAGGGGATAAATAATCAATTGAATAATTTGAACAATCCTAAAATACAGCAACAGACACTATCAGAACAGCAGGTCCTGAAGGACAAGAGAGATGCATTAGCAGGATCCTTATGTGATAAAGCAGGTGGTTGCGATTCGCTTGTAAAGAGCATCTGCGGCACTGACACGACTTGTACAAATAAATATTTACAGGATGGAAAACT
>CAZFVG010000116.1:0-3427 GCA_964522135.1 uncultured Methanosarcinales archaeon
ATGAAATATTTTTTTACGATTTCAGGATATTTCTGTACAGCCGTATCCATATCCTCGAATATAACGCCCTGCTTTGAAAGGTCTTCCCGTATTTTGTGATAGACTACTTGACTGTCATATTGGGCTCCTACGCCTGCAAGAGATTTTCTTTCGGCCTCAGGAATGCCTAAACGTTCGAATGTCCTCTTTATATTTTCTGGGACTTTTTCCCATGAATCAGCGTTATGCTGTGCATCAGGAATGAGAAAATATGTTATCTTCTGTAGGTCTAATTTTTCAAGGCTTGGACCCCAGTTGGGAGCTTTCAGTTCTGTAAAAATCTTTAGTGAGTCGAGTCTTTTCTTGAGCATCCAATCCGGCTCATTCTTATACTTCGATATTCTCCTGACTACGTCCTCGTTCACTCCAGGTTCTATCTGGAATTTCGTCTTCGTATCATCATAATGATCGTATAACTCTCTTGATATCTCGATGTCCTGGCTCATTTTTTACCTCTTGATGCAATATTATAGTGATTCATCTCTTTTTTCACGTTTTGGACTATCTCTACGACGGCGACCGTTTCGTTGTTACTGTTTTTTATCGGCTGGGCGATTATACGGACCTTCTTATTCTGCCAATCAACTAATGCTGATGTGCTCTGACCAGTCCTGAACGTCTTCTCTATCGGGCAATTCTTGCATTTCTCATCTTTGCCTACGGCCTCATAGCATTTATGTTGCGATATGTTCTTATTCGTCCATATGACGCTGAAATCAGGATTCTGAATGCTTATATGATTATCGACGCTGTTAAGTATATCTTTGAAATTCTTTATAACCTCGTCTTCAGTTTTTATCGCCTTGATGAACGGGCTTCTGCTTATCTTCCATACCTTTGATTTGCCGATGCTCCGATATTCTATGAGCCCACGGCTTTTCAGAACTTCAAGATGTTTTGCGGTTGTATGTCTCTCTGCTTTTATAGATTCTGCTATATCGTTTATTGTTATGTCCTCGTCCTTATTCCTGAGCAATCTCAATATCTTTTCCTGAAGAACTTCCATGCATGTGGAGAAAGGAATTAGCTTTAAAAAGCTTTCTAATGGTAACCATTGATGGTAGTTATTTTACCAAGATTCTAGTTATTATAGTTCATCCCACGCTTAGAATTATTATATCCTACCGACTGTCTTACTGGACCTTGCGAGTACGAAGATGGCTCTGGTCCGGCATCACCGTCATATCCCGATTTTCTATCGTATCCACCTATATCTTTTAATTTCAATCCCGTATCGAGTTCTGATACCGAATCATTCTTTATATCTATATCAAAGCGCTGTCCGCATTGGCACCCCGCCGTGAAATGTTTTGTCAACGAATCATAATTGAAGAATTGTGGATCCTCTTTTATTCCTGTCTTCTTTTCAAAGCGAGATTCTTCTTCAGGCTCTATCTTCACGGGCTTTGCATCCCTATGTTTTTCCTGATGCCTCTGCCACACTGAAGAATCGACAAGCATACCAAGCATCGCCATCTCTAGCTCTTTATGAGTTATCTTATCGTCTATCGTGCCGTCTGCTTTTGCTTCATGGAAGAATGTCATTTCGCCTCTTATTTTTCTATTCAGGATACTTTCTTTATCTCATCATACGCTTCATCGAGCGATACTAATTTTTCTGTTCCTAGGTGCATATCTTTGAGTTTCACTTTCTCTTCTTTAAGTTCAGACTCTCCGACAAACGCTACGAATGGAATCTTCATGCTGTTTGCGTAATCTAAGTTTTTCGAAACGCCGCGCTCCATAAGATCGATATCAACTTTCAGTCCCGCCTCTCGGAGTTTCGTCGCAATCACTAGCGATTCCCTGAATGTTCCTATTGGTATTATATATAATTCAGTTACTGTCTTTTTCAGGTTGGGATTCTCTAGTTTCATCGCGTCTGTTATAGGTTCAAGACCGAATGATATGCCGACTGCTGGATATTGCCTGTTATTTTCAGCGTACATCCCTATCATATTATCGTATCTTCCGCCGCCGCATATGCTTGAAGTTACTTTACTGTTTTTCAGGAATCCTTCGAATACTGTTCCTGTATAATATGCAAGCCCTCGTGCGAGGCCGATATTTAATTGGACTTTGCCGTATTCTATAAATTTAAGGTATGAAAATAATTCTTTGAGTTCTGTTAATCCTTCTATTCCTATCTGCGAATTTATCATCTTTGACAATTCTTCGAGAAGCCCCTCGTTCTCTCCTGTCATCGTGAATACTTCGAGTAATTTCTTTATGGCACTTTTTTCAACGAATCTGTCTGTCAATTCTTTCTCGACGACGTCTTTCCCGTATTTTTCCAGCTTATCTATACTTATTATGACGCTCTCTCGCTTTTCATGGGGTATTTCGCAGTAGTCCATTATTCCGAATAGTAATTTCCTGTTATTGATATGGATATATGCATTGAGTTTTAAAGCCTTGAACGCATCTAAGGCGAGTAGTATCAGTTCCGCTTCTGCTTTGATGCTCGGGTTTCCTGCGACGTCGACATCGCATTGCCAGAATTCTCTATATCGGCCAAGTTTTATCGGGCCATCCCTGAACACGCGGCCTATCTCGTAACGCTTGAATGGCATTTTCAGGTTGGGATTTAGTGCGATGAATCTTGAGAATGGAACTGTCAAATCAAACCTTAGCCCGAGCTCCCTATTGCCCTGGTCCGTCAATTTGAATATCTCTTTTGCGGCATCGCTCTCTGTTCCTGCGGCAAATTTTGCAGTCAACGTATCGAGGCGCTCTATTGATGGTGTCTCAAGGGGCGAATATCCGTAGTTTTCGAAGACTATCTTCAGCTTAGATGTTAGTTCCTCTCTTATTATTTTATCTTCAGGTGGAAAATCCCTTACTCCCTTGGCCATCTCTATTGTCATGATATACTGACGAGAGCATTGTTTATATACTTTTTGAAATTTCTTTTTGAAAAGATTTAAATATAGTTGATATTGCACTTTTAGTATGACGTTTGATTTATACGCAACACTATCTTACTCCATATTCGATAATACCATCCAAGATTATCTTATAGCTCTTGCAGTGCTGATAGTGGGGAGTGCAATACTCTGGATATTCAAGAATATAGTGCTTGCACGGATAAGAAAATTCGCTGAAAAGACTGAGACTGATTATGATGACCTTCTTGTAGATATAATCGCAGGGATTGGCTGGCCATTCTACACTTATATAGCATTATATTTCGCTATACATTTCCTTACAGTTCCAAATATCGTCATAAAGATATCCCATTATGTTCTTGCAGGCGTCATAATACTCTATATCCTAACAAGCATAATGATTGTAATAAATTTTGCAAAAAAGAAGATACTCGAGAGCAAGAAGAAATCTGAAAAAGAAGCTGATCCTACGATAATAAACGTCCTTGCAAGCATTGTAA
>CAZFVG010000117.1:0-3410 GCA_964522135.1 uncultured Methanosarcinales archaeon
TTTGCAATCTCTGGCGCTTTCAAATCTATCATCATGCTCTGTGGCGTCGTGCTCTCAACGTTTCCGACATTATCTGTGACTGTCAGAATTATCGATACGTTGCCTGAATCCGATACGCTAAGAACAGAGCTTCCAGTGTATGAACATATGTTTGGAGTTCCGTTAAGGAGAACTGTATTTATCATGCTTGTCCCATCATAGATGTCAAGCTCTTTGAGGCCTGAGCATTGAGAATTGCCGTTGAATCCTGTATCCTGAATAGTATATGTTATCTGTGCCGTGCTGTTATTTGTTACATTATAGTCTATTGTTCCTATACTGTTGTCAACGTTTATCATCGCTACTGCACTCTCGTTGCCGTCATCGGTCAACTGATAACTTGCAGTAGGAGTATTGACATTATCTGTCACAGAACAATAATAAGATTGTCCGCCACCAGATGCGCATTGAGCGCCATTCAATGAGACGTTATGGTTAGATGACACGTTTATGAGGATTGTGTCATTAGTCATCCTATAATTTTTGATGCCCTGGCTTCCATAGATTGCACTAACAGTCAGCGTTGCAGAAACAGTGCTTATGCTTATTAGCATTACAATTAGCAGTATATACAGCTTTAAATTCAACCCACTCCCTCGTAATCAAATGTTTTGTAAAAATCCGGCAAATTACTTTATAAATATTGTTATTTTTATAGAACTATTATCTGACTAATCCATTCTTGACCCTATCGATAGTTATAGAATGTGTAGATGTCGTTAATTCTTTGCCAGCGCAATAGACCTTTCCATCTTTTGCTTCAAGTTTTATTGTTGAGAAAGTTTTTATATTTATTTTAGGCAAATCCTTTGGAATTTCTATAGTAGATCCTTTGACGATTACGTACTCGCCAAGCTCCGCGTCCGTCATCAGTAATCCGACAACGCCGTTCTCATCGGCAGCAAGAAGCATCCCATTGCTCTCTACCCCTCGGAGATTCGCTGGCTCAAGGTTTGCAACTACAAGTATCTTCCTGTTCAATAATTCGTCTTTAGTATAATATGGGACAAGCCCCGAGACTATCTGTCTATACTCATCGCCAAGGTCAATTTTTTCTATGTAGAGTTTTTCTGCATTCGGATGCCTCTCCACCTCAACTATCTTTGCGACACGTATCTGGAGCATATCAAATGTTCCCTGAACGTGCGTAGCGGCAGATTTCCCAGAATCTTGCTTCTGCTCCTGTTTCTTTCTTTTTCCAGAGAATCTTTCTCTAAAATCTATTATCTCTTTATTCTCTATTTTCTTGAAGATTAATTGCGCCTCGCTTATCTTGTGGCCTGGATGGAGTGTTAATTTTCCAAGATCATTCCAATCGAGTCTAGGTATATTCAATTGATTCTGTATCTCTTTTGATATAGCCGGCATATACGGATATATCAATATCGCAAGATCTTTGACAAAATTTGCAAGAACAGATAACGTAGTCTCATTCCTTTGTTTATCAGGATTCTTCCATGGTTCGTTATCCTGCAAGTATTGATTTCCGAGCTTTGAGAGATGCATTATCTCTTTGAGGATCTCTTTTAGGTCTATCGTTTCTATAAGATTGCTGATCTTTTTTTCTATCAAGCGTACATCCTCAAGTAGCGCCTGATCCTTATCGTTCAATGAAAATTCTGGTATTGTAGAGTTGAAGTTCCTGTTCAGGAAAACGACCGTCCTATTGACAAGATTTCCAAGATTTGCTACAAGTTCTGCGTTGTTTTTCTTCTGGAAATCATCCCAAGAGAATTCTGTATCGGTCCTCTCGGGTCTATTAATCATCAGATAATATCTGAAGACATCTGCCTTTATCCCAGTGCTTTGCGCATCATCGCCAAAGACTCCAATCCCACGTGATTTCGAGAATTGTCCGTTCTCGTAATTGAGGAATTCGTTTACAGAAATATCCTTCATCAAAGTATACGGGTCATTAGTTCCAAGCAGGAACGCCGGAAATAATATCGTGTGGAATGGAATGTTGTCCTTACCCATGAACTGGACGAGTTTCACATCGTTATTATTAAACCACCATTCTCTCCAATCGTCCCTATTCTCGGCCGTTATCCCAATGTATCCTATAGGAGCGTCGAACCATGAGTAGAAAACTTTATCTTCAAAGCCTTCTAGTGGAACTTTTATTCCCCATTTCAAGTCTCTTGTAATGCATCTTTTTCTGAGCCCTTCTTTGAGCCACGCTTCTGTCATAGTTCTTGCATTGTCAGACCATCCGCTCTGGACAGATTCCATCCATGACCGAAGTTTCGGCTCAATCATTGGAAGATCGATAAAAAGATGATTGCTCTTCTTTATTATTGGAGAACTTTTGCAGATCTTGCATTTAGGATTTATGAGCTCAGTCGCGTTTAGAAGTGTTCCGCAATTTTCACACTGGTCCCCACGTGCATTAGCGTAATGACATTTCGGGCATTCGCCCTCAACAAATCTATCTGCAAGGAATCTTTTGTCAGTCTCACAGTATAACTGCTCCATGACATCCTCAGAAATATATCCGTTCTTGTTCAATTTGTTGAATATGTCTATAGTAACTTCAGCGTTCTTTTTGCTTGATGTCCTTCCATAACAATCAAATTCACAATTGAACCATTCGTATATTTCTGTATGTATAGCGTAATACTTATCGCATAATTGCTTTGGCGTCAAGCCTTCCTCTAATGCTTTAGTCTCTGACGTTGTTCCATGCTCATCAGTACCGAGAACGCTTATGACATCTTTATGCATCAATCTCAAAAATCTCGTGTACACATCAGCAGAAATTACACAGACCAAATTACCAAGGTGCGGAACATTATTCACATAAGGAAGCGCACTTGTTACGATTACACGTTTATGATCATTACCCATGAGAACTGTTAAAAATCAAGAATTTATAAAGGTTTATGAAAAAATGTTCACGAAAAAAATAGATAAAAATTGAAAATAAAAAGGAAGATAAGTAAGAAAGGAAAAATAAAATGAAAATTATTTACTCGTCATCCAAGTCTTCGATTGGAACTGCTTTTCCCTTCTTGACCTTCTTTTTTATCTCTTTCATCTTTTTTGTGACATCAATTGGCGCTTGACATTTTTCGCAAGGAAATCTTAATGTAAGGACACCTTCGACTTTTTTTCTTTTGAATGGTAAGACCATTCCGCCGTGGAATGAGCATGCTGGACATACGTAATCTACGTTTGCCATGAGTCCTTCTTCATATGCTGTTTTCTCTACAGTATATTTGCAGCTAGGGCAGACATACTCTAAGGCGCGTATCTTTGCTTTTCCATCGACTACTGGTTTTCCCATAAATTCCTTCTTACATTTAGGGCATTTCTGCTTAAAGACCCAGCATCTTGCCGTTCCATTGAATTTTTCTCCGATATTCCTATTT
>CAZFVG010000118.1:0-3379 GCA_964522135.1 uncultured Methanosarcinales archaeon
CTGAATACTTTAGTATTATTCTTCTGTTTTGGACTAAGTCTTTTCCTGATACGAATTCTATATTTGTGAGTGCCTTCAGGGCAATCCGGTCTATATTATCCATTCTGCTCCTTGCTTTGTCTTCTTTAATAAGTTTGTGGATTGCGTAAAATGTGTTTATAGGCTCTATAAGTGCCAAATCCTCCAAATTAATGTTATTACTCATAAGTGATTAAAAAACGTAAACTTTATAAATTCCTACTTCTTACTACTTTGTATGAAGGTAAAGATAAGCATATCGCTTGAAGATGCAATAGATACACAATTAGAGTCCAAAATAAAGGATAGTATATTTACGAGCAAGAGTCATATAATAGAGTATGCAATAAAGAAATTCTTGAGGGAGAATGACGCAAAAGGATAATATTTCGGGCAGAGAAACTCATAGGATTCCTACAGATCTTAAGGAATTGCTTGGAGAAAAGGAGTATTATAGATATCTCAAGGACGTAGTCTATCCAGAACTTGAGCGCTCAGCAACATCAGGCTCTATCGATAACGTAGAGATAAAAAAGATTGCAGACACAATGGAACACGCAGGTGTTGGCATCTTGAGTCCTAACGCTTATTTTTTCACTGATCTCACAAGAAATAATTATTCATCCGATGGCTGGATAGCCGAGACTGCGCATGAAGTGCTTCCATTCCTATTGAATCACGTGATAGTAAAATCATCCGGATCAGAGAATTTTGATGACAGGGTGAAGAGTCATAGATCTATAGAGGATGTCTTGAAAGGGACGGCTTTTGAGGATAGGATACCTAGTCACTTTTACGCATCAAAGAAGTATGACATAACAGACACTCCTTTAATAGATGGAAAGCTGATGATACATGAGCTTCAAGAGAGTGACCCTGTAAGAAAAGAGAAATTATTGACATCTTTCATTGATAATTATGTAGATTTCTTCAATTTCCTGAACAATTCAAGCAATAGGGAGAGGTTGGATTTTGGAAAGATACAATCATTCAAGATATTTTTCCCAGAAAAATTCAGAATCCCTCCAAGTACGGACACTTCTGGATTAGAAGAGTTATATAACAAAGAGATAGGCGCGGATCTCGACGCAGCATCTAAATATGTCATGCATGGTGATTTGACACCATCCAACATCATAATGCAGTTAGGAAAATTCAAGCATATAGATTGGACAAACGCTGCTAAGAATGGATTCTTGGAGTACGATCTTGGATCTCTTCTGAAAAAATCGAATATAGATCAGGATCTAGAAGAGAGACTAGTAAGACACGCCGCATCAAGAGCATATTCTACAGATTCCGAGAGAGAGAAATCCTTCGAGGTATACACAAAGAACCAGATAACGCAGCAGTTGCTCGACGCCCAAAGATATCTGTCAAGATCTAAAGATAAGGATAATCACGGCATAGAACAAAAACTTTTCAACATGGCTATAGTAAATTTCAACGATGCACTTCAAAGGACTAGACGTGCTGTAAAATCAGGTATGCTAACTGAGAAAATTTATGACGCTATAGTCAAGCAGGGCATATGGAAGGGACTTAAAGTATTATCCAATGAAGAATTAGAGTCTATGAGAGGATCGTATAATCCAAACATACTCGTCAGTCAAGAGAATCTCATCTCAGATGATATTACAAACTCAGAAAAATACGACGTGAATAAGAACCTGAAGACAATAAGAAAAGAGATAGGAAGAGCAGGACGTAAAAGTCTTATACATAAATTGATGCTAGGTGCAGCGATACTTGGCGTAGCCGGGATAACAGAGACAGGGATATGGTACACAAACAAGGTCGCTGATGAAGCCGCACTCAACGCTACACATCTCTTAACGGATCAAAATAACATGTATGATAATTATAAATATCAATTTGAATCGTCTTACAAAAAATTGTTTGCTCATATAGTTGATAAGAAAACGGATGGGTTTGATATATACTCACCAATAGTCGATTCTGTGGCAAACAAGTACGGAGTACCAGCAAGCATGGCAAGAAGAATAATGATAACAAACAAATACTTTGCAGGCTTCGACATAGATGAATTCACAACATATGGCGCGACCGCTAACATATTTGACGTTATGAATGCCAAGACGATGGGATATAGCGAAATTACAGATCCTAAACAGAATTTAGATTCAGGAATGAAAAGATTATCCGAACTTATGAAAAAACACACCGATGTCAAAGACGCTTTGATGGAATTTTATCTTCCTTTAGAGCATGACTATGGAGGCGGAATAACGTTCCCAGGCAGCGGTACAATTACTGACCTCAATGAGTTGGACAAAGTGAAAGAATATGCGACTAAGATGGTTTACTCTGCAATCAATGGCATCGAATATTATGATGGTATGAAAATAACTGGTTTTAGTTTCCACGCTGATTCTATGAAGATAAATCTACCAACAATTGGACCGAACACAAATAGGGCCAAACCCGATTTAGTCAGTCGTCTACGTTTTAGCCCTAGCGCTGAGAGCCTGAAGATAGATTTACCGAAGATTGCGCCAAATAGATACGAAAGAAACAATTCTAATTGATGTTTAGTAGTTGTCCCATTATCTTTATTATATGATCTGTAATTGTCTCGAAATGTTTTAGGATTATTATGTCTGTGTTTTTTGCCTTCGTATTCTTTAATTGTCTTTCTATGTTTTTTATTATCGAATCGCGCTCTCCTGCTAGTTGCACGGCGTGTTCCATATCAAATTTTAAGAATAATTTTTGCATGTCCTTGTTGTAGTTATTTATATTCTCGTATGTATCCACCAATTCTTTTCCTAGTTGAACTTTATTATCTGTTATATACTTGCTCAGATTCTTGTATTCGTCTGCTATCTCTTCTATAAGGAATAGTATGCAATATAGGACTGCCGTCTTTTTATGGTCTGCGTGTCCCTTCTTGTTCAATATCCTGAAGCAATAGTCCGTGAATTTGTTTATATTTTTCTCTATGTCTGATGTGTATTCCAGGTCAGTATTTTTTTCTTTGATAGATTTAAGGCTCTCATCAGCGATGGTGTTCAATAGATATAGGACGCGTTTTATTATATTGTCAAAATTATCTCCTTCGTTTGAGGCGATATCCTTGATGAGTATCCTGTCTTTTCCTTGATCTATTACTTCTACTCCTATTAGTTCGTCGATCCTTCTTTGTATTGCTCTCGATTTATCTAGCGTGTCAAATATTACCTCTATCTCGTCATCTCCTTTGAGGTATCTTGATACGAGTATCCTTTTCATCAGTTTGTCATATTTTGATAGATCAATAGTCTCCTTGACTATAGCGTTCTTGCCATCTATACTTATGACTAGATTCTTGTTTTCTTGCTCCAGATCTATCTCATCTCCT
>CAZFVG010000119.1:0-3360 GCA_964522135.1 uncultured Methanosarcinales archaeon
TGTAGGGATGGCCTATAGTTCCTAAAGAGAATATTGTCGCTCCAGATCTGCCGAGCGATGTAATGACGGCTCCGGCAATAACTCCTTCAATAGAAATTTCCTTATTGTTTATATCTACGGATCTTTCTTCTAGATTTTCCCAGTCAACAGTTTGCATAGTTTCGTTCATTCAACCACCCACAGAATAGGGACAGATACTGAATTTATATATTTTACTATCAGAAAGTAATGTCTCTTATCCTTTGATGACGCCTAATGGGACTAGCCTTGCGACCATGTTTCCGATTCCTATGCCGTGAGAAATTCTAATAACTTCGTCGATGTCTTTGTACATCTGTGGCGCCTCTTCTGCAATTCCCTTCATTGAATTGCCTTTGACTTCTATTCCTAAGATTTTCAATTGGTTGACGATGTCTGCGCCATTTAATGTTCTTAGTGCTTCGCTTCTTGAACCTACGCGTCCTGCTCCGTGTGCCGTCGATGCGAATGAGACTTCTTCTGCTTTTTTTGTTCCGACTAGAACGTAAGATGCCGTGCCCATGCTTCCAGGAATTATTATTGGCTGTCCGTAACTCCTGTAGCTTTCTGGAATTTCTTCTCTTCCTGGCCCGAAGCTTCTTGTCGCGCCCTTTCTATGGATGCATAGGTTTCTCAATTCGCCGTCTACATGGTGTCTTTCGAATTTTCCGATGTTATGACATACATCATATACTACATTCACGTTTTCTTGGCTTCCGTAAACTTTTTCTAGGGCCTGTCTGACGTGATATGTTATTAGTTGTTTATTTGTGAATGCGAAATTCGCGGCAGCAGCCATAGCTTTCAGGTATTCCTGTCCTAAGTCGCTGTTGATTGGCGCATTGATAAGCTCTCTATCGGGAAGATGGTGATATCCGTAGACATCCTCCATCTTCTTTATGTAGTCTGATGCCACTTGATGTCCAAGTCCGCGTGAACCGCAATGTATCATTATAACAATCTGTCCAACTTTGTCAATTCCATATACTCTTGCTTTTTCTTCATCATATATCTTATCGACTTTCTGAATCTCAAGAAAATGATTACCAGAGCCTAGTGTTCCAATCTGTGGAACTCCTCTAAGAATTGCTTTCTCGCTTATGATTGTTGAATCGGCGCCTTTAAGGCAGCCATAATCTTCTGTATGTTCTATATCCTGTTTTTTTCCATATCCTTTATCTATAGCCCATTTTTCTCCAACCTGCATCAATTCCATCAAATCATCCTTGTTGAACTGTATTATACCTTTTCTTCCGGTTCCTACTGGAACTTTCTTGAATATCTCATTCAAGAATTCAGTTCTTTTTCCAAGAATTTCATCGACGGTAAAATCTGTCCGCAGCAATCTTACAGAACAATTAGAGACTATTATACCATTGGCTATAAAATTATGCGTCTTCTCAACAGTAAAATCATAGACATATCCTTTGTAATCTACATCTTCTATCTCTATTATTTTATCATAAAATATTTTTTTATTTATTAATTCATTAAATGACTCAAAGTCTAGATTGACTCTTTTTTTGTTCAATCCATGGTATAACACATCTTCTATAAAGTGTACATTAATTATATCGTTTTTGAATATGTTTTTTATTTCTGATGTTTTTATGCCTTTTTTCTTGTATTCCAATATCTTCTTAGCTATAGCTTCTCTATATGTCCTTCTTGCTTTCTTTTTCATAATATAGTACGATGCTACATTCGCCAAATGTGACTTTTTACTACTATATTCGTATCCTATCTTTGTCCATAGATTAAGCAAATTATTCTCATCAGCAGATAGCATCAATCTAAGTCTAATACTTTTGTATTCCGCTAATTCGCTGATTTTCGAGGTTTTTACTTCGAATTCTTCTAATAATTTAATGATTCCTATCATAAATTTTCTTCCATATTCTAAAGATTCTTTCTTTTTACTTTGACATAACGTTGGCGTATAGAATCCTGTTTTCGATGATGTCGATGGTGAACTCATCTCAGCACCAAAGAATGAAGCCAGGAATAATCTCTTCATCCATAATGGGCACCGGAAAATCCATTCTGGCACCATATGCTTTGAATATGTCTTATTTTTAGTAGGCATTCCGAGTGCAACAAGTAAATGTGCTAAAGATCGTGAGCTAATGTGCAGCTCATGACATGTCGCATCAAATTCTTTTCTCTTATACTGATCAATAATAGTGTGATGTCTTGTTCTAGTGTATATCGTTGATTTATGTCCTATCTTTGCGACATCTGTCTGTATTTCTTCTAAATCTTCTTTGCATGAACTAAAAATATGTATAAAGCCCTGCCCTTTTGTAAAGTATACGATACCGTCTCCTAGTGTATACCCAAATAATTTTATCAAGTATGGAAGTTTAGGGTTATCCTGCGTGAGAGGAAATAGTCCTCTTTTTTTCAATTCAGCCATATTTTGTTTCGATAGTTCTAGTGTATCTATAATATTCTCTGATGATGGTTTTTTATAAGGTATCCCTTTAAATGTATGTATAGCTATTTCATCATTTTCTTTTAACAGACCAGCATCTATCATTTTATTTTGTGTTAATATAGGATGATCTATAGTACATTGTAATGAAAATCCTAATTCTGTAGTTAATTTTATGACTTTTTTATCCACAGGTTTTTTCATAAAGAATTGTAGTGTATTATTTGTTATAGATCCGTTGTTGACTGATTTTATTGAGAGTGTGGATTGTTTCAATAACAGATTCTCTACCGCAATTTCATTAAAATCCGCCTCAAAATCTTTTATTTTTTTTGTATATCCAAGTTCAGTAATTATTTCTGTATCGTCGGAAATGCAGTTAATATCATACCCAATACCCCCTGGACTTATTATTCCGTCTTCGGCATCGAACGCGGCAACGCCGCCTATCGGGAATCCATATCCTTCATGTGCGTCAGGCATTGCTATAGCGTTCTTCACGATTCCTTTTAGTGATGCGACATTCATTACTTGATTGAACGTTCTATCTGTTCGAACCTTTGCCATGAGAGCGTTAGAGCTATATATGATTCCTGGAACATTCATTATTCCTTGCTTTTCTATCTTCCACGTGAATTCGTTAATCTGTTCAGGCATTACCATGAGAATACGGATTGATTGTGTGTTTAAAAAGTTAGTCTTGGAAATTTTATCAAATTCTTATCTATTACATTATCTCTCAACTTCGCATAGGACTTCCTGTATAGCTCCAGATGAACCGCAGTAGAAGAATAGTTGTCCTTGGACATGCATTATCTTTTGTGCTCTTACGAGCTGTTTGTGTGCCTTATGGATTCTTGGAGAACATTTGACTTCGTATAAATCAGTTGTATCCCCTTTCACTCCAC
>CAZFVG010000120.1:0-3356 GCA_964522135.1 uncultured Methanosarcinales archaeon
CTTTCTCTTCTCTTGTTATGCTGTGATGTATAAAATCAGGGGCATCGTCCTTCATGTTCATGTGTCCGCCTACTCCTATAGAATGTTTCCCGAAGAGCCTTTCATCTCCATAATCTTTTATATCTTTAGCTCTTACATATGAGAATACTTGTCTATTCCTATTGAATTCTAATATATATGCTATAGGCTGAAGTATCGACCTGTCTTTTTCGCAGTCATATCTTGAATGGAAAAATCCTTCCTTGTTTATAACGTCGAATAATTCTTTTGCAAGAGATTCGTCTATAGGCTCGAATCCTTGTTCTTGTTTTCTGAATCTATTAAGAGTGTTTGCGTCGCACACGACGACCATCCTATCCAGTTTCTTATAATTTTTTGCAGCATAATTGAAGTCAAACGGCTTGAAAAACTTTGCAGGTCTGACTCCGATCTGTTTTTGGTAATTTGAACCGATATCTTTTCCGTAGACTTTGTCGGGCATGTTAGTTCTGAATACATCTAGTTTACTTATTGGCATCTGATCTTCAAGAACGATGCTTGAGAACTCATCAGATCTTACCTCGAACACTAAGTCCCCTGTAAAATCGTTGTCGACAAATCCTGCGAAATGCATTGGACCGTTGAATCCTACATGTGAATATGCCCTCATCTCTACATTCTTGTCTTTTGGGACCTTGAGCACTTCTGATGATGCGAGAAGATAATAGTCTCCGCTCTTTATCATCATCCTTTTGTCCTCTACTTTTATTGGCTCGAAGTAATCTTCAGCTTCATACGCGACTTTACCTGAAAGGTCTATTGGTTTTGGATTATGTCTTGCGCGTAATCCGACTATTCCTTGGGTATTATTTCCTGAAAGGTCAAGGTGTATCTCAAGTCCGTCTGTAACAACTTGATTTGCCTCGACTAATTCTTCATCCTTTCGATTCCATAATATCTGAATTTCCTGCAGCTCTTTTTCAGAGAGCCTAGCATCATATCCGTTTATGAACCTTAATTGATTGAGGCTCATGTCAGGATGTATTATTAAATTAAATGCAAGAGGCTGGACCAATAGCCACATTGCTACGTTCCTGTCCGAGGTTGTACTGTAATTTATCTCGTCATAAGCGTTTGTGAAATCGCTGACGAGTCTTGTATCGACAAATAATCTTCCAAAGCTACTCTTTGGAGATGATTTTACGTGCATACCATTCATCATTCTGAATCTTTCATTTAAAGGTATAAGATAAGAATATCCCCTCTTTATCTCAAAACCGCCCGATATATCTTCTTTAACGCGCTCACGCATAGGCATCTTTAGAAGTGTCCGATATACTTGCTCGTCTGGTCTTGATCTGAATATTCCTGTCTCGTTGTCTAGAATATATATCTCGCTGCCTATTGTCGGCTCGAAAGAAGACGGTTGGATTCTTGACTCGTTGAATTCTGCTACTTGAAGAGTATCTTCAACTATTAAACGACGTATGTCCTGCGATGTAAGACACTTGCCCTCAAGCCCAGAAAGCTTCAGAGGCTTACAAAATAAGACCATTATTTAAAGTTTCTCATTCTAAAGTGGTTAATTTATGAGTGGATAATAATATTTTTAAACAAAATTCCTTTCTTGAAAACATGAGCATAACCGACAGCGTACTAGATTCCGTCAATAACCCTCCAAGAGAGCTAAAGATGGCAACTGAACATATGGACGGCATGTGCCGAGCATACAACTACGGCGGCTGGATACCAATGGGTAGATGGCTATGGCATCATATAATCGAAGAAGAGAAAGCAGAAAATATATTTCCTGGTCAGAAAGTTTTGGAATTAGGATCTGGAAGCGGTTCATCGACACTTTCATGGTCGTATGCAGGATATCCAATCATTGGAATAGAACTAGAAGAGAGACTTGCATCAACATCAAAGAGAGCGCTTCTAGAATATAAAAAATTACAGAAAGCTCCATTAAAAATAATCACGGGAAGCTATTATCCAAAAGAATACATCGAAGACAGGAATAACAACCTTCATGAACATATCAAAAGGCTCGAGGCAGAACAATACGGCAAAAGAAGCCCAGAACAGATAAGCGCAACATTCATGCCAGTATGCGACATTGACGTATATAAACGTGAAAGCATCAACATCTCTGATTTCGATATAGTATTCGGATTCTTCTGGCCACACCAACTGCCATCAATCTACCACATGTTCTTACAATACGCCCGCAATGACGCAGTACTATTCGCCATAGGCAACAACAACCAAGACATCGCAACAAGAATGGGACTAAAAACCTCCAAAAGCAAGAGCAACGTATTCAGAAAATAAACAGATTCTATAATTATATTTTTTTGTTCTAGATAATTTGTGTAAATATTTTTTAATGTAAAAAGTATCATAGCTCTCGCTATTTCTTGAATTTCATTAATTAGAAAAAATAATGAAAAACCGTGTATAGTTGAAATGAATTAGTTGTAGCGGAATTGTTGGGTACTGCTGGCTGAACACCTCGCTTGCGCTTGATGCTTACACCACAGTTCCATTAAACTCGTCTTCTACGAGTATTCCTCACGTCTCTTTTCGAGGTGGGTTTCCGGCTTAGATGCTTTCAGCCGTTATCCCATAGCGCGTAGCTGCTCTGCATGCCCTGTTGGACAACAGATCGACCAGAGGCGCCGAACCATCGTTCCTCTCGTACTAAATGGTCCTTCCTCTCAGACGTTGAACATTCCTAGTAGTTATTAAACCAACTGCCTCACAGCGTTGTGAACCCAGCTAACATCCCTTTTAATGGGTGAACACCCCCACCCTTGGACGCTTCTGCACGCCCAGGATAGGAAGAGCCGACAACGATGTAGCAAGCCGCGCCGTCGATATGAACTCTCGAGCGCGACAACCCTGTTATCCCCGGAGTAACTTTTCGGTCAGCACTAGACCCCATCAAGGAGTCATAGTGGTTCGCTAGGCCCAAATTTCTTTTCTGCGATCTATCTTATTAAGATTACAGTCAGGCTGGCTTTTGCCCTTGCACTCCACACCGGATTTCTGACCCGGTTGAGCCAACCATTGGGCACTCATGATATCTTTTCATGAGTATGCCGCCCCAGCTAAACTATCCACCTGCCACTGTTTCGATAAATCGATAAGCGGCGTAGACCTCAAAGAGTGGTGTTTCATTTTTCGCCTAAACATGACCTTGCAGCCATGCCTCAAACAGCTTCCACCTACGCTACACATCAAGGCCCGCGTCGCAATAACAGGCTATAGTAAAGTTTCACGGGGTCTTCGCTTCCCACTAGGAATCTTCGGCCTTCACACCGAACAGAGTGTTCGGAAGGTTCTAGATAGGGACAGTGGACAACTCGTTACGC
>CAZFVG010000121.1:0-3340 GCA_964522135.1 uncultured Methanosarcinales archaeon
AAATCTTTCAGAGGTCCTCCAAGAGATGCATGGATAGCAACGCTTGCTGAAACTGGAAATAAAGGTTATGCGTTCGGACTCCACAAGGCTCTCGATAAGGCAGGGGCAGTACTTGGGCCGCTTGGAGCATATTTTCTTTTGAAATATCTGGGCCAGAACATGCCTGCATTCAAGACCATGTTCATAATAGCATTAGTGCCAGCTTTACTTGCCGTAATAATGATAGTATTCATCAAGGATGCAAGATCGACTCCAAAAATGAAGGAAAACATTTTTGTCTCGTATAAGACTCTCGGAAAGGATTTCAAGCATTATCTGTACAGTGCAGGAATATTCTCGCTAGCATACTTTAGTTTCGGTTTCCTGATGCTTAAGGCATACATTATCGGATTTACAATAACAGATATCGTATTGTTGTATGCACTATTCAACGTATCATTTGTAGTGTTTTCGATACCGATAGGAAAAATCGGCGACAAAATCGGAAGGTTCAAGATAATATGTACTGAATATGTCCTATACTTTATAATGAGCCTCGGGTTCATATTCGCCTCAGCAAAATGGGAAATAATCGTACTATTTTTGATTTTTGGAGTCTTCTATGCAATAGATGAAGGTCAGAGTAAGGCGTATATAACAGATATGGAGACAGAGAAAAAGGGCACAGCAATAGGCGCATATAATTTCTTTACAGGACTAGTCTACCTGCCTGCATCCCTAATAGCAGGGGCTCTATGGAATATCAATCCTAGCTATGCATTCGTATTCGCGGCAGTTATAAGCGTTGCAGCGTTGTTATTCTTCACGTTAGCAAAAAGAAAAAATTCAACCGCAAAAAATATTGCCACCTAACGAACAATAAAAAGTAACATAGACAACATTAACATAACATGTTGGCGTGGCAAAGGCATACCAAAAAAAGATTATTTGTGTTCATCTAATTCTGCCTTATCAGCATCTGCCTTTGTCTTATGTATGGTGCCATCAGGATGATTTGGGGGAGAATATATCGTGTAGAGTTTCAATGATTTTGTCTTTGAATTGTTGATTATGTTATGCCATGTCCCTGCTGGAACTATCACGGCATCGCCATCCTTTGCTATGTGCTTTTCTTTATTGTTCAAGACAAATTTTGCTTCGCCTGCCTCTATCCTGAAGAATTGGTCGACATGCGGATGGACCTCGTTGCCTATCTCTTCCAGAGGCTTAAGGCTCATTAGTACGAGCTGTGAATTCTTTCCTGTGAACAATACTTTTCTGAAGTAATTGTTGCTAAGCGTCTGCTTTTCAACATGCCCTACATATCCAGTCATGATTCCACCCCTATATAGTATGCATGCGTCAAGGTAATATATAAATTTAGTGAAGGAGAAAATAATAATCAAACTTATAAACAATATGTATTTGCATTTCATAGAAGGTGATACGATATGGCGTCAACCCCTAAGGGACCACAAAAAGTAAGAGCAGAATATAACATAGACAAACCAACATACGATGATTTTGTCAGGATGTGCAGCAAGAAAGGATTCACTGCAACTGTAGTTCTTGAACGATTAATGAGAAAATACATCGACCAAGATGGACAGATATAAAAAAGAAGTGTGAAAAACTTCTCAACCTATTTTTTTATCTACTTCAGCGCTTCGACTATCTCTGAAGTCTTTCTTACACGACCAATTCTCTTGAGTATATGATTGATCGAGTTATCATGCTCCTCAGTACTAAATGCCATCATGGCATCTTCTGCAAATATCTGCTGATAACCATACTCGAAGGCGAACCTTGCCGTGCTCTCGACACCAATATTCGTTGAGATACCACAAAGAACTATTGTGTCTACCTTTCTGCGCCTGAGCTGAAGCTCGAGCTCTGTACCATAGAACGCACCCCACTGCTGTTTGAGTATCACGACATCATTCTCTTTGGGACCCATCTCTGGAATTATATCCGCCCAATCGGCAGGAGGAGTTCCCATCTGCATTGAATTATCCGCAAGAGGTTTTAACGCTGTGTCCTTCGAAGCGTGTACATGCACCAGAAATACAGGCATATGATGTTTCCTGAATGCATCAGCAAGTTTTGAAGAATTTGACACAACAGAATCAGCCGTCTCCTTTGCCATTCCCTTCGACATCCCAACGATGCCATTCTGTAAGTCTATGACGACAAGCGCCGTCTTACTCTTATCAATATTCAAATCACTCATAAATATCACCTTAAGAAAGAAATAACTATGTTCTTTAAAACTTTTATGAAGAATAATAAACAATAGCCTCACCCATCGGACGAAGGCTAAAGCTCCGAGCATAAAATTGATTGTTGTCCGCTACTGTGCAGGATTACCATCCTGTTAAGCACAAACAGATTATAGCCCAAACAGGGTTACTGTTTATTGCATTCGTTGCATATTCCGTGTATGTCTATTTGGAAATGGCATACTTTTCCGTTTATGCTTTTTTTTATGAAATCTATATCTTTGACATTAAAATGTGTGGTCTTTCCGCAATTTGTGCATATGAAGTGACAGTGATTATTCTTTTGCCTTGAATATATCTGTCTTCTGTCGCAGTAATAGGAGTGTATGCTGTCTTTTGCAGTCTTATCCTTCAAGAATCGATATATGGTTGCTATTCCAATTCGCTTGTCTTTAGCCTGCGATTTTGATAATAGTTCTTCAGCTGTGAAAAAAGTGATAAAGTTGTTTAATTCTTCTTCTATTATTGTTTTTTGTCTGGTTATTCTAGGCATATTGATCACCCATAATTTCTTATTGATAATGAGAATCAATAACATATTTATAATTGTTACGGTTCCAAACATGTATAATGGACGTATCGCTGACTAAACGAGTAAATGAGTATGTTTCTAAGCATAAAGGGTTAGTCATGGGAACAGCAAATTTCATACACGGATGCTCTCATGCAATCCCCACACTAATGGCCGGAATGTACTATTTTGCAGGACGCAACTCAGACAGCGAAGTCGCAAGATACATAGACAAAATTGCAGACAATCCAATTAGCCACCTAGTATTCTTAGGCGTAAGCGCATACGTTCTAGTATACATCCGCACAGAAATCAAACACCATAAGAAATTACACCAAGAAATAGAAGAAAAGAACAATAAGATAAACACTCTGGAAAAACAACTACTAAACTATCACCCACATGAAGAAATTCTTAAATTATATAACACAGATAAAAACGATACGCATTCGCAGCCAGTTTGATAGCCCACGGATGTCATATCGTTACGGATAGCCCGCCCACATACGGACTCGGCGTTTCTATCGACGAGGAACAACAGGTTTTCTATCGAAAAAACCGCAGGGCTATC
>CAZFVG010000122.1:0-3316 GCA_964522135.1 uncultured Methanosarcinales archaeon
TATCTGCTAGCAGTCTAGACATATATCCTGTACAGCAACCAGCATCTAGAATAAACTTGTCCGTTATATCCCCAAGAAGCACTATCGCTTCAGGTCTACCAACTACATCCCCCATAACTCTAGGTTTATCTTTAGTCCAAAAATTGACGGTCTCTTTTTGTGAATAATTGTCGTTGCTCATTAGTTCACCAATGTATATTTTCGATTCTGACAGGTGGCGTTGGAATCGTCTTTAAAAGAGAGTCCGCTATCTCTTCTAATTTTTCTGGTTGAATATACCTAAAAGGTGATGCGCCAGAAGGCGATGGGTAAACGCTGAAATCAACATTTTTTACAAAACCGCGCTCAAATTCTGCGGAACATTGTGTCTGAGCATATTCTGCATCAAAAATTCCGACCTCCAGACTAACAAGACTATAATAAGGTATTATTCGATCATGTGATTCAGCATGATCCTGCGAACGCTCAGATATAACATTCTCTTTTATCACATAGGTTATCTTAGCACTAGCATTCATAAGCGCATCAACGTGCTTAAAAGTCTGTTCATATTTTTTATTGCAGCCTCCGAAAAGCAAACCAAACGAAAGCATATAAGGAAATAATTTGTTCATTTTACCCTCTTCAAACCTTTCATCTCAATCATGTTGAATATGTCCTGCTCAACCTTTTGGTCGAGTAAAATCACCGGTTGTATGTAAGATTTGTAAAGAGCTGCGTTCAATGCGTAATTCACACCTTCCGTGATTATTTTCTTTGAAGCTTCCGCATCATCTTTAGTGACTCTTGCAACTAGCAGTTCATCTATATAATTTGGACCGGCATATACTTCTCTATAGTAGACCGCATTTTCTTTCACGGTTACTTGATACTGACATGCTTTTCCAAAACCTGTCAAATACTCAGATGATATAATTGCATTGGGCACAGTATTATTGGTGTAAAATATTGGAACAAATTTTTTTTCGAATATAGACGCATCTCCGCCATTTAGATCCATTTCGTAAACTCTACTCAAAGGGAGTTTTATCACAGGAATATGACCAATATTTCCACGCCTTCCTACATCCATGGCAAACGATATCCTTTCATCTATACCTTTCTTCAACAATTCTCTCTTCACAATTCCATCAACATTATCGAGTCCAATAACAAATCTCATAGTTTCACCTTATTTTTCAAAGAAGACCGGAAGTCCAGTATATCGAGATATGAGGCCCGCTGCATGATATGCGCGTTGTTCGAGCGTCGCTCCAGAATTCTTTGGCATAACTTCAATTGCAGAGTTATCTGAAGATGATATATCTCCTTCTTTTCTGAATAATGCAATATTACCCGCACCACGAGAACCGTTAGTCGCTCCTGCGATAGAGAGTACATATGAGTCGCGATTTTTTTGCATGAATAACGAATACACTCGCTTTCTAGAAGGATAATCATTTATATTTAAACCATACTCACCATAGTACGTTTCATCCTTTACAATAGAATCAATTTCCCTGATAATTTTTAGTAAACCATTTTTCATCGTTTCACCTTTTGTTTCTCTCGCACATCTTTTGCTAGATAATTTATCATAATTTCTTTTACTGGCGGATCGCTAATCAACATCTTGCCATAATCGCCTTTGCTCATGACAAATAAACCGTATTGGTTTGGATGAGTCTTCAGTCTGGAAAACATATTTGGTTTCCATTCGTAACCGGTAGCCATGCTTCTTGGTCCTATTACAACCTGGTATCCGTCTCCAGAGGGATTTACTTCTTCAACAACCATGTTTATATTATATTTTTCTGTAGTGTCATAATCATATTGTGGATCATAATCAAATTTTTTCCAATCTGCATCCCATGTGACTACAGTGAAGCCTTCCTTATCCAAGAATCGGAACACTTTATGGGCCAATGTCTTGTCCTCAGCAAGTTCTTCTAGTTTTTCTTTTTTCATTTTATCCTCAAAATTTATATCCTGTCGTCACGTATGCATTGAATCCCTTGTTTGAACCAAGGCTCTTGTAGTTTCCTTCAACGCTCATTTCAAGCCCTCCTATTGAGAATTTCTTGAATGCGCTTGCAGATGCTCCAGTTATAGACCTATTCCCTGTGAACTCGGTGTATGTTCCAAGACCAAGAGCAATAAGATCTGTTCTTATTCCAGGAACCAATTCTAATGAAGTTGTCTTTCCTGAACCGAGAGCTGTTACTGATAATGATGCATCTCCTCTAGTACAACCTGGACTCAAATGTCCCTCATAGAGCTGCGGCTGTAGGAACACATCATCTGTCGCTACAACTGTGTTATATGAGAAGAATTTCTCATCGATGTTTCCGAATCCTAATTTTGTTCTAAGCGCCCAGTTCCTTTTGGACCTGTCAGTGAGGAACCATGCAAATGCACCTGCGTCTTTTCCATATTTTCCCAGTGCTATAGCGTGAGATGTGCCATCTTCTTCAGCAACAGATGCTGCAAGATTATCGTTACCTGCAGTTAGATATGCATGAACTTCTTTATTGCTATTTCCATTGGCATCTTTACCGTATCTTCCGTCATACATCGAGCCATTATTTGATACGAAGAATGCCTGGCCTATAGCGTTTATTTTATCGTTAGAAAAGTATCTATTTGATACAGTCAATATGTCAAATTCCATCGGAGCAGTTGTTCTTATACTATGGCCCTTCTCGAATTTTGCTTTGTATTGATCAAAGTTCATTTCAGCCCAACCATAAAGTATTGCTTGGCTTTTGGAATCCCAATTTCCTAACTCTGTCACTCCTCCACCAACATCATAATCTTTCCCTTGTAAAACATTGCTTATGTATATCCCTCCAACATCGCTCAGGTTATCTTTAGAAACATTCGGGTTAAGATTTGACTTTGCATCATATTTTATCATGATGTCTCCAGCATCTATTTCTGTCCTTTGAAGTCTGACACCATCTCTAAGTCTTGTTTGCTGAAAGTCTGTTACTGTAGAAACTTTAACAGGAGTTATATCCTGCGCATTTGCTTTGTATCCAAAGTTCAATGCTGCCATCAAGGCTATTCCAGATAAGATTGTTTTTATTGTCTTCATTTTGCTATCCCCCTAATTATTATTACTACTAAGTGAATACATAATTAAGATTAATATTTTATTGATATTAATAATAGTAATGATATTATAAACGTAAAATTTATATATAAATAGTAGCATATTTCAGGCATGAAGAGAAAAATAATAAAACAAGGCCTCGGAGGATATACCATCTATCTTCCAAAAACGTGGGTAGAGAACAAGGGCCTGACAGAACAGAAAGAAGTAGAGATAATAGAA